>JBFFZT010000041.1:0-8788 GCA_041568535.1 Burkholderiales bacterium
GCCGGTAGCGCAGCACGTCTTCCTCGGCGACGCCGGAAACCCTCAGCTTCCCCTCGAACGGCACGTCGAATGCGTGCAGCACGCTCAACTCGGCGCCCGGCGCCACCTGTCGCGCAAGGCCGAGCGCGTCGCGCGCGGCGTCGGAGAAATCGACCGGCACCAGCACCCGGCGATAGGCGCCCACGGGCTCGCGCTTGACGATCAGCACAGGGCGGGAGATCTTGCGCAGCAGGCGCTCGGCGCTCGTGCCGATGGCGAAGTCGCGCAGCGGATGCGCGCCCTGCGCGCCGACCACCACCAGACCGAAGCGTTCGGCCTCGCGCGCCAGGGTCTCGACCACCACGCCGTGCGCGAGGCGCGGCGCGAAGGCGACGCCGGTCTGCGCCTTGAGCGCGCGCGCCTGGCGCGCCAGCTCCTGCTGCAGATGGCGCATGACGCGCGCGCGGTCCGCCGGGGAGAACGTACGCCGCGGCGCGACGTGCAAGAGCACGCACCTGCGGATGCCGAGCTCGCGTGCGAGCACCGCGGCGCGCAGCGCGGCCAGGTGCGCCTGCGCGGAGAAGTCGGTGGCGGCGAGAATCGAGCGCACGGTCATCGCAGAACGAAAGCTATCACCGCGACGAGCTGTACCGCCACCACCAGCGCGATCACGGCGCGCGTCAGGCGCTCGCGCGGCGTGGCGACGCCGGTGTCGTAGACGAAGCGCTCGGAGACGATGCGCGCCAGGGGGACGCGCAGCTGCGCCAGGTTCATCTCCACCGCGTCGATCATGCCGGGCGGCCCGCACACGAAGTACAGCCAGTCGGCCGCGCCGCTGCGCGGCATGCATTTCCGGAGGTTCGCCAGGTCGAGCCAGCCGGTCAGTCCGGTCCAGTCGGCGGGCGGCTCGGCGACCACGAAGTGCAGCGCGCGCCCGGGGGCGCGCGCCATCACCTCCAGCTCGGCGCGCGCCGCGAGCTGCGCCGCCGAGCGGTCGGCGTAGACGATCGTCAAGGGCCGCGGGTCGTGCGTGGCGGCGAGGTCGCGCGCCAGGCTCAGCACCGGCGCGATGCCGGCGCCGCCGGCGATCAGCATGATGCCGGCGCCCTCGCGTCCGGCGAGCGTAAAGTTGCCGTACGGGCCGTCGACGAAGGCCGCGGTGCCGGGCGCGACGCGGCCGATGTCGCGCGTGAAATCGCCCGCCTCCTTCACCATGAACTGCAGGCGCGGCAGCTGCCCCGGCGCCGAGGCGATGGAGAACGGATGCTCGGTGATGCGGCCGAGCGCGCGGCGCAGCTTCACCCAGACGAACTGGCCGGCGGCGAAGCGGAAATCGCTCTCGCCCTCGGGCTCGAGCACCATGCGCCACAGGCGCTCGGCTTCCGGCGCGACGATCGCCACGCGCCAGCGCCGGCGCGACTGCAGCAGCGGCTTCACGCCGTAGATCACGACGAGCGCGGCGAGCGCCGCCGCGCAGGCCGCGAGCCAGAAGCCGCGCAGCCACGGCTGCTGCGCGTAGCGCCCGATGTCGAGCGTGTGGTGCGCGCCGAGCGCCGCGATGGCGAGCGCGCCCAGGCCGTGCGAGAGCCGCCACAGCTCGTAGCTCCAGCGCAGCTGCGTGCGGAACCAGGCGAAGATGACCAGCATGGCGAGCAGGATCCAGGCGAGCGTGCCGGTGACGGTCGCCGCAGGGGTGAGCAGCACGCGCGAGGCGCTCGCGGCGCCGTAAGCCGGGCGCTCGCTGAACGCCGGGATGTAGAGGAACGGGTGGACCAGCACGAAGGCGAGCGCGGCAAGCGCCATGAACTGGTGAAAGCGCATGGTGAGGTCCATGCCGACGCGCGCCGAAAGCCGCTGCGAGCGGCCCGAGAGCGCGAATTCGAGCAGCAGGATGGCGAAGCCCGCCATGGCGAGGCCGCTGGAGAGCTCGTCCGGCCATGGCCGCGGCGGCAGGCCTTGCGCCGCGGCGAGCACGAGCGGCAGCAGGGCGAGGCCCAGGTACAGCGCGAGCAGCAGCGCGATGCGCGCGGCGGGCGTCACGGCCGTCCTCAGGGCACCAGCAGGACCGGCACCGGGCTCAGATGCACGGTCTTCAGGGCCACCGAGCCGACGAACGCATGATGCGCGGCGCCCAGCCCGCGCGTGCCCATGACGACGAAATCGGCGCCGAGTTCGCCGGCCAGGCGCGCGAGGGTCGGCGCCGGCTCGCCGGCGACGGCGTGCAGGCCGGCCTCGATGCCGGCGCCGGCGAGCGCCGCGCGCGCTTCGCGCGTCGCCTCCTCGCTCAGCTTGCCGCCCCATTGCGCGAGGACATCGCCATGCGGCGGCACCAGCGCGGCCAGCAGCGGCAGCGGCTCCTGCGCGTAGACGATATCGACGGCCGTCCGGCCCAGCCATGGCGGCTTTTCCGCGAGCCAGCGCGCGGCCTTCAGCGCATGCTCAGAACCGTCCATCGCCAGGAGCACGCGCTGCTCGCGGCCGAAGGCCGCCGGCAGGCGCGCATCCGCCTTGACCAGCATCACCGGCACCCGCGCCCCGTGCAGCACCCGTGTCGCCACCGAGCCGAGGGTGAGCGCGGCAAGGCCGCCCCGGCCGCGCGTGCCCATGACGATGAGCCCGGCGTGCTGCGCCGCCGCCTCGTCGAGCAGGGCCTGCGCGGCAATGCCGAGCCGCACCTCCGACTTCGCTTCGCTGCCCGCGGCGCCGAGCTCGGCCTGCGCGCGCGCCAGGATTTCCCGGCCGGCGTCGCTGAGCGCGGTTTCGATCGCCGCGGGGTCCGGCCTGGGCTGCGGCCACAGGCTGAGCGGCAGGCTCTGCACGTTCACCAGCAGGGGCGCGAGCGCGCCGCGCGCGCCGCGGTAGCCGGCGAGCAGGCGTACTGCCTGCTGTGCCGACGCCGACCCGTCCACGGGCACGAGCACTCTCACGAACGCACCGCCGCGATCGCAGTCATGCGACGAATTTACACCAGCGGCGATGCGGGCGATGCGGCGGCGCTCAGCGCCGCGCGGCGAGCACCTGCTCGAGGCCCTCGCTGTCGCGGATGCGCACGTGCTTCTGCTGCACCTCGATCAGGCCGTCCTTCTGGAACGCGGAGAACAGGCGGCTCACCGTCTCCAGCTTCAGGCCGAGGTAGCTGCCGATCTCGTCGCGCGTCATGCGCAGGTGGAACTCGGTCGGCGAGTAGCCGCGGCGCTGGCAGCGTCGCGACAGGTTGAGCAGGAACGTCGCCAGGCGCTCTTCGGCGCGCATCGAGCCGAGCAGCATCATCACGCCGTGGTCGCGCGCGATCTCGCGCGCCAGCACCGCGTGCAGCTGGCGCTGCAGCGCCGGGATGTCGCGCGACACGTCCTCGATCAGGGCGTAGGGCAGGATGCAGACCTCGCTGTCCTCGAGCGCGCTGGCGGTGCCGTGGTACGCGCCGCCGATGCCGTCCATGCCGAGCAGCTCGCCGTTCATGAAAAAGCCCGTGACCTGCTCGCGGCCGTCGTTGTCGATGAGGCTGGTCTTGAAGAAGCCGCTGCGGATGGCGTAGATGGCGTTGAAGTCGCCGCCCGCCTGGTACAGCGCCTCGCCGCGCTTCACGCGCCGCCGGGCGTAGACCACGTTCTCGACGCGCTCCAGGTCCTCGGCGCACAGGCCCGCGGGCAGGCACAGCTCGCGCAGGTTGCAGCTCGAGCAGGTGACCTCGAATTTTTTCGCCGCGGCGGCCGGGCGGATGGCGGTGACGGAGTTCATGGATTCCCCCTTTAGCTGTGTGTCTGGGCCACGCGCGCGGCGACGATGTCGCGCACGCGGGCGAAGTCGGTGGACTTGTCGAAGAAGTCGCGCGCGCCGAGGCGCAGCGCGAGGTGCCGGTACGGGTCCGAGGCGAAGCTGGACAGCATGTACACCTCGGTCTGCGGCGCGCGCTCGCGCACCGCGCGCAGCACGTCGAAGCCGCTGCCCTGCTCGAGGCGGATGTCGAGCACCACGATGTCCGGGTGCGTCGCGAGGATCTCCTCGGTCGCCTGGTCGGCGCGCGCGGCCACGCCCACCACGCGCGCGCCCGGCACGGCGTCGAGCATCTCCAGCAGGCGCTCGCACACCAGCGGCGAGTCTTCTACGACATACACGGTTTGCGTTGGCATGGCGCCAGTGTCGCGCCGTGCGCGGCGCTGCGGTATCGGCGCGCGCCGCGATCGCGCGCCGGAAAGCGCGCCATGGCGGCGTAGGAAATTTCCTACAGCAGCTTGTGCTCCAGCGCGTAGCGCACCAGCTCGGCGGTGCCGGCGAGGCCGAGCTTTTCCTGCACGCGCGCCTTGTGCGTGCTCACCGTCTTCACCGAAAGATGCAGCTGGCGCGCGATCTCGCCCGGGCTGCGGCCCGCGGCGAGGAGCTTGAGCACCTCGAACTCGCGGTCCGAGAGGCGCGCGTGCGGCGCGCCGTCGCCGGCGCCACTGATCAGCTGCGCGGCGGCGGCGTCGCTGACGTGCACGCCGCCTCCGGCGATCTTGCGCAGCGCGCCGAGCAGCTGGTCGGCGGCGCTGTCCTTGTTCAGGTAGCCCGAGGCGCCGGCCTTCAACGCGCGCGCCGCGTACTGCTGCTCGCCGTGCATCGACAGCACCAGCAGGCCGAGCCCGGGCTTCTCGGCCTTCAGGCGCTTGATGAGGTCGAGCCCGGCCAGGCCGGGCATCGACATGTCGAGCACCGCGACGTCGTAGTCGTTGGCGCGCACCAGGGCGAGGGCCTGGTCGCCGTCGGCGGCCTCGCCCGCCACCTGCAGGTCGCCGCTCGCCGCCAGGATGCGCCTGAGGCCGTCGCGCACGATCTCGTGGTCGTCGGCGATGAGCACGCGGATCATGCGCCGGCGCCCTGCTGCGCGGGCACGCGCACGCGCACGCGCGTGCCGCCGCGCGGCGCGCGCGCCACGTCGAGCGTGCCGCCGAGGTAGGCGACGCGCTCGCGCATGCCTTTCAGGCCGAGGGTGCGCGCCTTGTCCAGGTCCCCGGCGCCGATGCCGCGGCCGTCATCCTCGACCTCGAAATACACCTCGCCGCCGGCGGCGCGCAGCACCACCCAGGCGTGCCGCGCCTGCGCGTGCTTGGCGATGTTGGTGAGCGATTCCTGCAGCGCGCGGTACACCGCGGTGGCGACGTGGCCGTTCACGCCCTCGAACGCGCCGTCGCCGGCGACCTCGATCTCGCAGCGGATGCCGGAGCGGCCGGCGAAATCGTTGACCAGCCAGGTCGCCGCATCCGCGAGGCCGAGGTCGTCCAGCATCAGCGGCCGCAGGTCGGCGGAGATGCGGCGCGTCGAGGCGACCGTGCGGTCGAGCAGCGCGCCCATGGTGCCGGCGCGCGCCGCGAGCTCGGCCTCGGCGGCCGGCAGGCGCTCGCGCAGCCAGGCGAGGTCCATCTTCAGCGCGGTGAGCAGCTGCCCGAGCTCGTCGTGCAGCTCGCGCGCGATGCGCGTCTTCTCGTCCTCGCGCGCCTCGAGCACGCGCGCCGAGAGCTCGCGCAGCTCCTGCTGCTGGCGCAGCAGCGTCGCCTCGTGGTTCCTGCGCAGCGTGATGTCGCGCAGGATCACGGTGAAGTGGCGGCTGCCGGGCTCGCCCGCCTGCGAGATCGAGGCCTCGATCGGGAACTCCTCGCCGTTGGCGCGTAGCGCCCACAGCGTGGTCATGTCGCCCATGCGCCGGCTGGTCACGCCGGTGGCGCCGAAGCGCTCGATGTGCGCGCGGTGCGCGGTGCGAAAGCGCTGCGGGATGAAGCGCTCGAGCGGCGCGCCCACCGCCTCGCCGCGGCTGCAGCGGAAGGCGAGCTCGGCGGCGCGGTTGAACAGCACGATGGTCTGCGCCGCGTCGACGGTGATGATCGGGTCCATCGCCGATTCGACGATCGCGGCGAGGCGCGCTTCGCTCACCTCGCTGCGCCCGCCCCAGACGGCGACCGCCCACAGCGTGCCGACAAAGCTCAGGCTGACTATCAGGATGTCGGCGAGGATCACTGCGCCCAGCAGCCACGGGGCCTCCGTGCCCCGGGCGAAGGCGAGGACGTTGGCGGCGAGCAGCGCGCCGAGCGCCGCCCCGCCCGCGGCGAGCACCCCGGGGTGACGGATTAAGTCGCGTTTGACGGAAATCAAGTGGCCGCCGCCGTTTCCCCGGACAGTGATGCCTTATGCACTACCCCGCCTCTGACCTGGTCATCGACCCGGTGCTGATCCGCAAGCACGACGTCAGCGGGCCGCGCTACACCTCGTACCCGACGGCCGACCGCTTCGTCGAGGCCTTTGGCGAGACCGAGCTGCGCCAGTGGCTCGCCAAGCGCAATATCGGCGGCATCAGCCAGCCGCTGTCGGTCTACGTCCACCTGCCATTCTGCGACACCGTCTGCTACTACTGCGGTTGCAACAAGGTGGTGACGCGCGACCACAGCCAATCCGTTAAGTATATCAAGTACTTGGAGAAGGAACTGGCGCTGCTGGCGCCGTCGCTGGACGCCGCGCCCGAAATCGGCCAGCTGCACTGGGGCGGCGGCACGCCGACGTTCCTCTCGCGCGACGAGATGCAGGGGCTGATGGCCGCGATCGACCGGCGCTTCCGGCGCGCCCCCGACTGCGAATCGGCGATCGAGGTGGACCCGCGGCGCGTCGCGCCCGGCACGCTGGCGTTCCTCGCCGCTCTGGGCTTCAACCGCGTGTCGATCGGCGTGCAGGACTTCGACCCGCAGGTGCAAAAGGCGGTGCACCGCATCCAGAGCGAAGACGAGACGCGCCGCGTGGTGGGCGAGGCGCGCGCCAGCGGCTTTCGCTCGGTGAACCTCGACCTCATCTACGGGCTGCCCCGGCAGACGCTGGACGGCTTCAGCACCACGCTCGACCAGGTGATCGCCCTCGACCCGGACCGCGTCGCGCTCTACAGCTACGCGCACCTGCCCAAGGTGTTCAAGCCGCAGCGGCGCATCGCCGAAGCCGACCTGCCCTCGGCGGAGGCGAAGCTGCAGATCCTGTCGCTTGCCATCGGGCGCCTGACGCGCGCCGGGTATCTGTACATCGGCATGGATCATTTCGCGCGGCCCGACGACGAGCTCGCGCTGGCGCAGTCGCAGGGCCGGCTGCAGCGCAACTTCCAGGGCTACTCGACGCGCCGCGGCTGCGACCTGATCGGCCTCGGCGTGTCGGCGATCGGCGCGATCGGCCCCACCTACTACCAGAACCAGACGCGCCTCGAGGACTATTACGGCGCGCTCGACGCGGGGCGGCTGCCGGTGGCGCGCGGCGTCGAGCTGTCGCCGGACGACCTGCTGCGCCGCGCCGTGATCCATGGCCTCGCGTGCCACTTCCGCCTGTCGATCGAGTCCGTGGAGCTGTCCTACCTGGTGGACTTCAAGCGCTATTTCGCCCCGGAGATGGAGGCGCTGCGGCGCCTCGAGGCCGAGGGCCTGGTCGAGCTGCAAAGCGACTGGATCCTCGTCACGCCGAAAGGGCGGCTGCTGGTGCGCGTGGTGTGCGCGGTGTTCGACCGCTACCTGCGTGAGCGCGAAGCGCGCGCGCAGTACTCGAAGGTGATCTGACGTGGACCTGCTGCTGCCGGCGATGCTCGCCTTCGGCCTCGTCTCGGGCCTGCACTGCGTCGGCATGTGCGGCGGCATCGTCGCCGCGTTCTCCGCGCGGCGCGTCGTGCCGATCGTTGCGGCGCCGCGCGCTGCGCCCGAATGGCGGCGCCAGCTCGCCTTCAACGCCGGCCGCATCGCGACCTACGCGCTCGCGGGCGCCGCCGCGGGCGCGCTCGGCGGCGCGGCGCGGCTCATGCAGGAAGCCCTCACCGCGCAGCTCGCGCTCTTCGTCCTCGCGCAGGGCGTGCTGATCCTCGCCGGGCTGTACCTGATCGGCGCCGGGCGCCTGCTCGCGCGGCTCGAGAACGTAGCTGCGCCGCTGTGGCGGCGCGTGCAGCCGGCGGCGGCGCGCCTCGCCGCGGCCCCGGGCCTGCGCGCGGCCGCGCTCGCCGGCATGCTCTGGGGCCTGCTGCCCTGCGCCCTGGTGTACGCGGCGCTCGCCACCGCGACACTCGCCGGCGGCGCTGCGCAGGGCGCGCTCGCCATGCTCGCGTTCGGCGCCGGCACGCTGCCGTGGCTGCTCGGCGCGGGCGCGCTGCTGGCGCAGCTGCGCGGCTCGGGCGCGATGTCGCGCCTGCGCGCCGCCGCGGGCGTACTGGTGCTCGGCATGGGCGTCGCCGGCCTGGCGCGCGCCGACGATCTGCACGCCGCCGTACGCGCGGGACTGCTGTGCCTTGCCTGAGCCAGAGGAGAACATGAGGCGCATCCTGGTGCCGGTGGATGGATCGGAAGCGTCGCTGCGCGCGCTGCGCTTCGCGGCGCAACGCGCGCGCGAGGCCGAGGGCGAAGTGCACCTCCTGCACGTCGAGCCGCCCGCGGCCGCCGAGGCGCTGCGCGCCTACGCGGTGCGCCCGGAGCTCGAGAAGGTGCGCGCGGACGCTGGCGGGCGCGTGCTGCAGGCCGCGACCGATGCGCTCGCGTCGGAGAAGGTGCGCTCGACCGAGCACCTGCAGCGCGGCGAGCCGGCGCACACCATCGCCCGCTTCGCCGCCGCACACGCCATCGACGAGGTGGTGATGGGCACGCGCGGCATGGGCGCGCTCGGCAGCATGCTCCTCGGCTCGGTGGCGCAACGCGTGGTGCACCTCGTGGAGGTGCCGGTGACGCTGGTGAAATGATGAGCGCGATGCGCGACGCGGTACGCATCCTGCGCGACGAGCACCGCTCGATCAGCGCGGTGCTGAGCGCGCTGCGCGAGCTCGCGCGCATGGCGC
>JBFFZT010000042.1:0-8699 GCA_041568535.1 Burkholderiales bacterium
CGAGGCGAGCGGCGAGTCGATCCTGCTGCGCGCGCGCGGCCGCAACTACAACCGCGCCGACTTCGAGCGCGTGGTCGTGGTGTCGAGCGCTTCCGGCGCGCAGGTGCGCCTCGGCGACATCGCGCGCATCGACGACGGCTTGCGCGACGACGAGCTCGCCATGCGCTTCAACGGCAAGCCGGCCGCCTTCGTGCAGGTGTTCCGCGTCGGCGAGGACAAGGTGCTCGACGTGGTGGCGAAGGTGAACGACTACCTGGAGACGACGCTGCGGCCGAGCTTGCCGCCAGGGCTCGAGGTGCTGGTGTGGCGCGACGACTCGGCGGAGTTCCGCAACCGCCGCGACCTGCTGGTGAAGAACGGCGCCATCGGCCTCGCGCTGGTGCTCGCGGCGCTGGCCCTGTTCCTCGACCTGCGGCTCGCGCTGTGGGTGGCCACCGGCATCGCGGTGTCCTTCATCGGCACCTTCGCCGTGATGCCCTGGCTCGGCCTCTCGATCAACATGATGTCGCTGTTCGGCTTCATCCTGGCGATCGGCATCGTGGTCGACGACGCCATCGTCACCGGGGAGAACATCTACGCCGAGAACGAGCGCGGCACCCCGGAAATGGAAGCCGCGGTGCGCGGCAGCCAGCGCGTGGTGCTGCCCGTGGCGCTCGCCGTCTCGACCACCATCGCGGCGTTCGTGCCGCTCCTGTTCGCGCCCGGGACGCTCGGCAAGTTCCTGTTCCAGATCCCGGCGGTGGTCATCATCGTGCTCGCGGTGTCGGTGCTCGAGGCGATGCTCATCCTGCCCCACCACCTCGCGCACCTGCGCGTCGTGGGCTACACGCCGCGCACCTGGATCGGCGCGCGCCTCGCCGACCTGCGCCACGCCGTCGACCGGGCCTTGCGCCGCTTCATCGACGGGCCGCTCGACGCCGCGCTGCGCTTCGCCACGACGCATTACGGCGTGGTCATCGCCAGCGCGTTCTCGGTGTTCCTGCTCACCGTCGGCGCGATCACCGCGGGGCACGTGCGCTTCGTGTTCTTCCCGCAGGTCGAGGGGCGCTACGTGACCGCCTCGCTCGAGCTCGCGCCGGGCGCGACCGCCGAGACCACGCTCGCCGCGGCCGAGCAGATCGCGCGCGCCGGGCGCGAGGCCGCGGCGAGCCTGCCGGATCCGAGCGGGCGCGAGCTCGTCAACGCGGTGTACATCACCGTGGGCCGGCAGGAAGCCACCGGGCCCGGCGCGGCGGGCGCGCTGGGGCTGCTCCAGGGCAACAAGGCCTCGGTGGTGCTCGAGCTCCTCGACCCGGAGGTGCGGAGCATCCCGTCGGGCGACCTCGAGCGGCGCTGGCGCGAGATCGCCGGCCAGCCCCCGGCCGTGCGCAAGCTCACCTTCGCCTCCAACGTGATCCAGCTCGGCTCGCCGGTGCAGGTCGAGCTCTCGGCGCGCACCCCGGAGGCGCTGGCGCAGGCGGTGCAGGCGCTGCAGGACGAGCTGCGGCGCATCGACGGCGTGTCCGACGTGCGCGACGACCGCGACCCGGGCAAGCAGGAGGTGCAGTTCGTGCTCAAGCCCTCGGCGCGCGCGCTCGGGCTGACGCTCGAGTCGCTCGCGCTGCAGGTGCGCGCCGCGTTCTTCGGCGCGGAGGCGCTGCGCGTGCAGCGCGGCCGCGACGAGGTGCGCGTGTACGTGCGGCTGCCGCGCGGCGAGCGCGCCTCGCTCGCCGACCTCGGGCGCTACCGCATCCGCACGCCGGCGGGCGCGTTCGTGCCGCTGCACGAGGTGGCCGAGCTCGCGCTCGGCTACGGCCCCTCCACCATCGTGCGCCGTCACGGCCGGCGCGTCTCGACCGTGTACGCCGAGGTCGACAGCCGCGTGGTCACCGGCCAGCAGGTCAACACGCGCCTCACCGGCGAGGTGATCCCGGCGCTCCAGGACCAGCTCCCCGGCCTCACCTACGCCATGGGCGGCGAGCAGCGCGAGCAGGCGCGCACGCTGCCCTCGCTCGCGCGCAACTTCGTGCTCGCCATGTTCTGCATGTACGCGCTGCTCGCGCTCGCCTTCCGTTCCTACCTGCAGCCGCTGATCGTGCTCGCCTCGATCCCGCTCGGCCTGGTCGGCGCGGTGCTCGGGCACCTCGCGCTCGGGCTGCCGATGGGCCTCACCAGCCTGTTCGGCGTCGTCGGCCTGGCCGGCATCATCGTCAACGGCTCGCTGGTGCTGATCGACTTCATCAACGAGGAGCGCGCGCGCGGCAAGCCGCCGGCCGAAGCGATCCGCGCGGCGTGCAAGGGGCGCTTCCGGCCGATCGTGCTCACCGCCGTGACCACCTTCCTCGGCATCTTCCCGCTCATCGTGGAGCGCAGCATCCAGGCGCAGTTCCTGATCCCGCTCGCCATCTCCATCGCCGCGGGCGTGCTGCTCGGCACGGTGATCCAGATGCTGCTCACGCCCGCCCTCGCCATGGCGGTCGAGGACCTGCGCGCGCGCGTTGCCGGGGGCGCCCCGCGCGCGGCTTAGTTCAGACCCCCACGCCGCGCGCGGCGGCGAGCGCGTCGATCGAACCGCTGCGCGCCGCCGCGACCGCGCGCTCTCCCGCCTTGCGCAGGACGAACCCCTCGTAGCCCTTCTCCGCGATGGCCGCGCACATCGCGCGATAGCGCGCGAGGCCCCCGGCGTACGGCATGAACACGCGCGGCTTGCCCGGCACGTTGGCGCCGTAGTACCAGGAGGTCTTCGCCTTGCTCAGCAGCGTGGCGTTGGCCGCTTCCGCCACGTGCGCATCCCAGCGGCGCACCGCCTCCGCATCCGGCTCGATGGCCTCGATGCCGTTCGCGCGCAGGTGGGCGATGCAGTCGGTGATCCATTCCACGTGCTGCTCGATCGCCACCGGCATGTTGGTGAGCACCGAAGGGCTGCCCGGCCCCGTGATGGTGAAGAAGTTCGGGTACCCCGCCACCTGCAGGCCGAGATAGGTGTGCGGGCCGGCGCGCCAGTCCGTGCGCAGCGCGCGACCCTCGCGGCCGCGGATGTCGATCGCGAGCAGCGCGCCAGTCATCGCGTCATAGCCGGTGGCGAACACGATGACGTCGAGCGCGTGCTCGCGGCTGCGCGTGCGGATGCCGCGCGGGGTGACGCGCTCGATCGGGTCGGCGCGCAGGTCGACCAGCGTCACGTTGTCGCGGTTGAAGGTTTCGTAGTAATCGGTGTCGATCGGCGGGCGCTTGGTGGCATAGGGATGGTCGACGTCGGAGAGCGCCCGCGCGGCCTCCGGGTCGCGCACGGTGGCGCGGATGCGGCCCTTGATGAACTCGCAGGCCGTGTCGTTCGCAGCTTGGTCGAGGAGCAGGTCGCGGAAGGTGGCGCGGAACTGCAGCCCGCCCTTCTCCCACGCGGCCGCGTAGATCGCCTCGCGCTCCTCGGGCGTGACGTCCGCGACGTTGCGCTCGGCGATGCGGAAGGCATGCCCGTTGGGCGTCGATTCCGCGATCTTGCGGATCTCCGCGTGGTGCTCCCGCACCCAGCGGCTGAACTCGGGCGTCAGCGGCGCGTTGCGCGCCGGCACGCTGTACGTCGCGCTGCGCTGGAACACCGTGAGGTGCGCCGCCGACTGCGCGATGACGGGCGCGGCCTGGATGCCGGTCGAGCCGGTGCCGATCTGCCCGACGCGCAGGCCGGCGAGGTCCACGCCCTCGTGCGGCCAGCGCCCGGTATGAAACCAGCGCCCGGCGAAATCGCCGAGGCCGGGGATGTCGGGCACGTTCGCCGCGGACAGGCAGCCGACCGCGGCGACGAGGTAGGTGGCCGCGTAGCGCTCGCCCGCGTCGGTTTCCACCGTCCAGCGGTTGGCGCCCTCGTCGTAGCGCGCCGATACCACGCGGCGGCCGAAGCGCATGTCGCGCCGCAGGTCGAACTTCTCGGCGACGCGCCCCAGGTACCGGAGGATCTCGGGCGGCCCCGGGTAGCGCTCGGACCACTCCCACTCCTCGTTCAGCTCCTTCGAGAAGAAGTAGCGGTAGGCGTGGCTTTCGGAATCGCAGCGCGCCCCGGGATAGCGGTTCCAGTACCAGGTGCCGCCGAGGTCGCCGCCGGCTTCCAGCAGCCGCACCGACAGCCCGAGGCGATCGCGCAGGCTGTGCAGCTGGTACAGGCCGGCGAACCCCGCTCCGATGACCAGCGCGTCGGTTCTTTCGTCCATGCTGCGCACGAGGATAACCGGTCTACAATGGACCCGCCATGAAAGTCGTCATCACCTACTGCGTCGCCTGAAACTACCTGCCGCGGGCGGTCAGTCTGGCTGCCCAGATCAAGCAGGCGTTGGGCATTGAATCCGAGCTGGCCAAGGGCGCGAACGGCATCTTCGACGTCGCGGCCGACGGCAAGCTGATCTTCTCCAAGCACCGCGACCCGCGCTTTCCCGAGCCCGCCGAAATCATCGACGCGCTGAAGGCGCAGGGCGCCTAGAGCCCGAGGAAGCGCTTCGCGTTGCCGGCGAGGAGCTTGGCGCGCGCGTCCGTCCCCAGCCCTTGCAGATCCCGGATCAGCGCGCCGATGCGCTGCTCGCCGAGCGGGAACGGGTAGTCCGAGCCGAGCATCACGCGCTCCTCGCCCATCACCTCGATGAGCAGGCGCAGCGCGCGCGCGTCGAACACCGCGCTGTCGACGTAGAAGCGCTTGACGTAGTGGCTCGGCGGGTGCTTTGAGACGCCGCGCGCGGCGTCGCGGTTGTTCCAGGCGTTCTCCAGGCGCCCGAGCAGGAACGCGAAGCTGCCGCCGCCGTGCGCGAAGCAGATCCTGAGGTTCTCCGGCAGACGGTCGAAACCGCCGCCGAGGATCAGCGAAACGATCGAGAGCTGCGTCTCGGCCGGCATCGACACCGTCCAGCCCATCATCCAGCGCGCGGTGCGCGCCCCGCCCATCATGTCCCACGGGTGTACCAGCACCGCCGCGCCTTCGGCCGCGCAGTGCTGCAGGAAGGTCACGATGCCCGAGTCGTCGAGGTCGCGATCCCCCACATGGTTGCCGATCTGCACGCCAAGGTGCCCGGCCTGCATCGCGCGCGTGAGCTCCTTGCACGCGGCGTCGGTGTCCTGCAGCGGCACCTGGCACAGCGTCCTCAGGCGCCCCTTGCCCCTGGCCGCGAGCTCGAGCCCGGCGTCGTTGAACAACTGCGCGCAGTACAGCGCCTGCGCCGCCGGCCGCGCGTAGGCGAACAGCACCGGCGTCGAGCACATCACCTGCAGGTCGATGCCGTCGCGGTCCATCTCCTCCAGGCGCTTGGCGGCGTCCCAGCACGCGGCATACACCGGGCGGAACTCCTTCTGCCCCAGCATCACCATCGCCTTGCCGTCGCCGAGGTGCTTCATCCACGGCCAGTCGCCGCCGAAGCGCTTGCCCAGGTCTTCCCACTCGCGCGGGAAGAAGTGCGAATGCATGTCGATCGCCTGCGGGTTCATCCCTTGCCCGGATGGATGTGGCCGCACTGCGGGCACTTGCGCGCGCTCTTGTAGAACGCGTCGAAGAGCGGCGGCAGGTCCTTGACGATGTCCTGCACGTTCACCTCCACCCGGTGCACGCGCGCCCAGCACTGCGGGCAGTACCACTCGAAGGCGTCGTCGACGTCCTTCGGCCGCACCTTCTCCACCACCAGGCCGACCGAGCCCGCCTCGGGGCGCTGCGGCGAGTGCCGCAAGTGCCCGGGAATGAGCAGGATCTCGCCCTCGCGGATCGGGAGGTCGCGCGGCTTGCCGTCCTCGATCACCTTGAGGACCATGTTGCCGCGCAGCTGGTAGAAGAACTCCTCGTAGGGGTCGTCGTGGTAGTCGGTGCGCGCGTTCGGCCCGCCCACCACCATCACCACGAGGTCGCCCGCTTCCTTGAACACCTGCTGGTTGCCGACGGGCGGCTTCAGCAGGTGCGCGTGCTCGTCGATCCAGCGCGCGAAATTGAATGCGGCGAGCGCCATGGCGCCGATTCTAGTTCACTCGGCGGCGACCAGGCTCGCCAGCAGGTCCGCGTCCTCGCGCAGGCGCGCCGACGCGCCGTCGTACACCACGCGCCCCTTGTCCATCACCACGGTGCGCTCGGAGAACTCCAGCGCGACGCGGCTGTTCTGCTCGACGAGCACGATCGACAGGCCGCCGGCGGCGCGCAGGCGCGCGAGCACCGCGGCGAGCGCCTGCACGATGACCGGCGCGAGCCCTTCGGTCGGCTCGTCCATCAGCAGCACCTGCGGGTTGGTGAGCAGCGCGCGCGCGATGGCGAGCATCTGCTGCTCGCCGCCCGAGAGCTGCATGCCGCCGTAGCCGAGGCGCTCGGCGAGGTTGGGGAACAGCTCGCACACGCGCGCCAGCGTCCAGTGCCCCGGGCGCGCGCCGAGCGCGAGGTTCTCGCGCACGCTGAGCGAGGGAAAGATCTCGCGCTCCTGCGGCACCCAGGCGAGCCCGGCGCGCGAGCGGAAGTATGGCGGGCGCGCCTCGATGCGCGCGCCGGCGAGCTCGATCACGCCCGCGTGCAGCGTGGTATGGCCCATGAGGGTCGCGAGCAGCGTCGACTTGCCGACGCCGTTGCGGCCGATGAGGGCCAGGCTCTCGCCCGGCGCAAGCGCGAGATCGATGCCCTCGAGCACGTGCGTCGCGCCGTAGCCCGCCGTCACGCCCGCCAGGCGCAGCGCGTCAGGCATCGAGCGCGCCCCCGAGGTACACGGCGCGCACGTCGCGGTTGGCGGCGATCTCCGCCGGCGTGCCTTCGGCGTAGATCGCGCCGCTCACCATCACCGTGATGCGCTCGGCGAAGCGGAACACGAGGTCCATGTCGTGCTCGATGATCAGGACCGCGATGTCGCGCGGCAGCGCGCCGATCGCATCGAGCAGGATGTGGCTCTCGGCGCTCGGGATCCCGGCCGCGGGCTCGTCGAGCAGCAGCAGGCGCGGCTCGAGGCCCAGCGCAATGGCGATCTCCACCAGGCGCTGGCGCCCGTAGGGCAGCTCGTCGATGCGCCGGCCGGCGTCCTCGGCGAGATGCAGCAGCTCGATGAGCCGCGTCGCCTCGGCCAGCACGTCCGCGCGCCGGCCCGCCGGCCGCCACATCTCGCCGCCCGCGCCCAGGCGCTCGGCGACCGCGAGGCATACGTTCTCCAGCACGGTGAGGCCGCGGAACAGCTGGTTGATCTGGAAGGTGCGCGCGATGCCGCGCTTCACGCGCCTCGCCTGCGCGAGGCGCGTCACGTCCTCGCCGTCGAGCAGCACCTGCCCGCCCGAGGGCGCGAGCACCCCGGTCAGCAGGTTGACGAGCGTGGTCTTGCCGGCGCCGTTCGGACCGATGAGCGCGTGGCGCGCGCCGGCTTCCAGACGGAAATCGATGGCGCGCGCCACCTCCAGCGCGCCGAAGCGCTTGGCGAGAGCGCGCGTCTCGAGCAGCGGCGCGCTCACCGCGCGCTCCAGCGCCGGCGCAGCGCCTCGCCGAGGCCGAGGATGCCGTTGCGCGCGTAGAGCGCCACCAGCATCAAGGTCAGCCCCAGGCCGAGCTGCCACGCCGTGGGATAGGCCTTGGACAGCGAATGCTCCAGCAGCAGGTAGACCAGGGCACCGACGAACGCGCCGTAGAGCCGCCCGTAGCCGCCGAGGATGAGGATGATGAGCACGCCCGCCGCGCGGTCCAGCCCGAGCACCGCGAGGTTGACGTAGCCGATCGACTGCACGAACACGCCGCCCGCGACGCCGGCGAGCGCCGCGGAGATCGCGTAGACGGTGACCTGGCGCGCGCGCACCGGCGCGCCCACCGCGTGCATGCGCAGCACGTTCTCGCGGATGCCGGTGAGGCTGCGGCCGAACGAGGAGTGCACCAGCACGCGCACCGCGACGAAGCAGGCGAACAGCACCGCCAGCGCGTACAGGTACTGCGAGCGGAAGAACAGCACGTCGAAGTCGAACACGCCGAGGAGCGGCTTGAAGGCAAGCCCCGGCATGCCGTCGAAGCCCCCGGTCCAGGCCGCGCCCATGTTCGCCGCCTGCTCGAGCAGCGCCATCGTGCACAGCGTCAGCATGAGCAGCGCGAGCCCGTGCGTGCGCAGCAGCACCCAGCCGCTCGCCAGGCCCAGGAGCCCCGCCACCAGCGCGCCGGCGGCGAGCCCCGAGAGCGGCTCGTTCCAGCCCGCGTGCGCGGCGAGCATCGCCACCGTATAGGCGCCGGCGCCGAAGAAAGCGGCGTGGCCGAGGGTGACGATGCCGGCATAGCCCAGCACCAGGTCGAGCGACAGCGCGAACAGGATCACGATCAGCACCTCGGTGCCGAAGGCGAGGTAGCGCGGGAAGAGGAAGAACGCGGCGAGCGCCGCGACCCAGGGCAGCGCCTCCCACCAGCGCAGGCGATGCCGTGCCGCGTACTCGGCAACGGCGCTCACGCGCGCCTCCCCGTGAGGCCCTGCGGCCGCAGCAGCAGCAGCACGATGGCGAGGGCGTAGATGAACATCGTGCCGCCCTTGGGAAACTGCACCTTGAGCACGAAGTCGAGCACGCCGATGATGAGCGCCGCCATGAACACCCCGCTCACGCGCCCCAGGCCCCCCACCGCCACCACGATCAGCACATACGCGAGGTAGCGCAGCGGGTACTGCGGATCCAGGCCGAGGATCTCCGCGCCCAGGCCCCCGCCGAGCGCGGCAAGGCCGCTGCCCAGCGCGAACGTCAGCGTGAACAGGCGCGCCACGTCCACG
>JBFFZT010000043.1:0-8580 GCA_041568535.1 Burkholderiales bacterium
AACACGTAGCTCGCGTTGTGGCTGAGTGCCTCCTGCAGGCGCTGCGGGTTGGCGGCGGCCCAGGCCTTGATGCCCTGCATCGACGCCTGCTCGAGCGTGAGCTCGCCGCGCTCGACGAGATGCCGACCAAGCGAGCGGTACGGATGGCCGTTCTGCTCGGCGAAGCCGACGCGGATGCGCTCGCCCGTGTCGAGCCGGACCTGCCCGGAACCCTGCACCTGCAGGAAGAAGAACTCGACCGGATCCTCCACCCAGGCGATGACCGGCGCGGGAATGGCGCCGTTGCGCGTGAGGATCTCGCCGCGCGAATAGTAGGGCAGCAGCCGGCGGCCGTTCAGCCGGCCGCGCAGGCGCATGCCGCGAAGCTCCGGATACTGCGCGGCGAGGTCCACGACGACGAGGTCGTCGGGCACGCCGTGCACCGGTTGCGAAAAGCGCGCGCCCGGCGTGCGGCTGCCCTCCAGCACCGGCTCGTAGTAGCCGGTGACCAGGCCCTCGCGCGCACCGTCGGGCGCGACGATGGCGTAGGCGGCGAACGCGCCTTCGTAGAACGCGCGCGCCGCAGCCTCGTCCCCGGCGGGAAGCGCGCGCGCCGCCTCGCACGCGGGCCGCAGGGCGTGGCCCGGCGCCATGCGCGCGCACCCGGTGACGAACGCGCGAACGCTTGCAGCGAGCGGCGCCGCGCCCCAGCCCGGCAGCGCCGCGTACTCGACCGGCTCGTAGCGCGCCTGCGTGGCCGGCCCGGGCGGCGGGCAGGGACACGGCGGCGGCACTTGCGCGCAGCCCGCGGCCAGTAGAATCGTCAACCCTGCTGCAAAGGCGCGAAACGACATGTGGGTCGTGATCCTGGAGATGCTGGCGGCGCTGGCGCTGCTCGTGCTCATCGTCTGGTGGACCTGGCCGAAAAAGCCGAAGGACACGGAACCACGCGACCGCACTTAGCGTTCCATCCTTAGCGGATCGACCGAGAAAGCAGCCGGGGGCTCGCCCTGCTGGGCGCGGCGCCACATGAGCTCGTAGGCCGCCTCGAGATGACCGCGCAACCGGTCGGTATCGAAGAGCGGGTGGGTGAAGAGGTTGGCGGCGAGGCGGCCGCGCACCGCCCGCCGTTCGTCCGCGTCGAGCCCGAGCCGGATCGCGAGCGCCACGTACGCTTCCGGCGAAGGCGCGACAAGCTCCGGCAGGCCAAGCGCGTGCAGCAGACTCCCCGACATGCGCGAGGCGAACGCCTCACCCTCGCTTGCGACTACCGGTATGCCGGCGCGCAGCGCGTCGCTGGTGGTTGCCCCGCCGTTGAATGGCAGTGTGTCGAGGGCCACATCGGCTTGCTGCAGGCGGGCCAGGTGGTCCGCATAGGCCACGCGGCCGGCAAACACGAGCCGCGAGGGATGGACGCCATGCGCGCCCGCGGCGCTCTGCAGGTTGTGCTGCAGGGCGGGGGTATCCCCGATCAGCCAAAGCATGCTGCCGGGCACGGCGTGCAGAATCTCCATCCAGCGCGCAAACAGCCCGAGGTTCAGCTTCGCGCCCTTATTCATCGAGCAATACACGACGGCGTCCCCGGGCAGGCGCAGCTCAGACCGTTGCGGCGCCGGCGGCAGCGGGCGCGCGCGATCGTTCGCTTGGAAGCACTCTGGAAGCCTGACCACTTTCTCTTCGTAGTCCGCTTCCGCCGCCTCTGGCACGACGTAGTGATCGCCGATGAGGTAGTCGATGAAGGGTGTGCCCATCGTTGCCGGGAAGCCGAGGTAATTGACCTGCACAGGGCACGGGCGCAGCGCGTAGAGCGCAGGACGGGCCAGCGTCGTATAGCCCATGAGGTCAACGGCTATGTCGATCTCGTGCGCGCGCAGCAGCTCCGCGATCTGGCGTTCGCCGAGATCGCGCGCGGGAACGAAATGCTCGATGGCCGAGGCAATGCGGGCGGCCATCGGCCCGGCGTCGTCGGGACCGAAGGAAACGGCGAACACTTCGAAGCGCGTGCGGTCGTGTGCCTCGAGCAGCCCGGCGAGAAGCCGGGCCGTCGGATGCTCGCGGAAATCGGCCGACAGGTAGGCGATGCGGATGCGCTCGTGCGCGTAGCGCTCTCCTCGCCACAAGGGCTCGGGCGCAGGCGGGAAATAGTCGCGCGCGAAGGTGCGCGCGCATTGCAGTTGGTCAGCGCCGCGTCCCGAGAACGACAGCAGCTCGAGAGGCTCGATGACGCGTTCGCCCGCGCGCACGCCGCGCAGCAGTTGCGCCGCCGCGGCGGGCTCGCTCGACCAGTCGCAGTCGCACGCGCGCAGCCAGGCCAGGCGCCCCTCGGCAAACGCGTAACCTGGTTCGAGCTCGAGCGCACGCGCGTACGCGGCCGCGGCCTGCGCATGGCGCCCGAGGAAATGCAGCGCCAGTCCGCGGTTCGCCCAGAGGGCGGCGCTCGCTTGCCCGAGCGCCTGCGCGCGGTCGTAGGCCTGCAGGGCCTCCGGGTGCCTTCCGCTCTGCACCAGCGCCGTGCCGAGGGCGCTCCAGGTGGGTCCGGAGTTCGGGCGCAACCGGGTCGCCTGCTCTAGGCTGTCGCCCGCCTCGCAAAAGCGCTGCAGCCCCGACTCGAGCCGGGCGCGTTCCTCCCAGGCGTCGGCGTTCCCGGGCTGGATCTCGAGCGCGCGCGCGTAGCTGCCGAGTGCATCCTGCACCGCACCCTGCGCCGCCTGAGTGCGGCCGAGGTTGAGCAGCGCGTGCGCGTGGCTCGGCTGCAGCGCGAGCGCCGCGCGGCAGTCGGCCTCGGCCTGCGCAAAGCGGCCGAGCGAGAGCAGCGCGCAAGCGCGATTGTTCAACACGTCTGGGTTGCCGGGAAGCGCCGCGCGCACGCGGTCGAAGCGCTCCAGCGCCTGCTCGTGGCGCCCGAGCGCCTGCAGGGCGTTGCCTTGGTTGTTGAGGCTTGGCAGGTCGCCGGGCCGCAGGCCCTGCACGCGGTCGCACAGCGCGAGCGCTTCTTCTGCGCGCCCTGCCTGCAGCAACGCGTCGCCCATGTTGATCAGCGCGTCGACGTAGTCCGGCTGCAGCGCGAGTGCCCGCGCGTAGCCGTCGAGCGCCTGCTCGTGCAGGCCAAGGCCGAGCACAAGCTCCGCGCGCAGGAAGTGAAGCTCGGCGCGCGCCGGGGCGAGGCCCAGGGCGCGGTCGACGAGCTCGCGCGCTGGCTCGAGCTGGCCGCGCTGCGCAAGCAACAGGCCGAGCAGGCGCAGCGCGTCGACGTCCGCCGGGTTGCGCTGCAGTATCGAGCGGTACCGCCGCTCGGCCTCGGCAAGCTCGCCCTTCTGATGCAGGGCCCGCGCGCGCTCGCGCGTGCTGCGCGCGCCGGATGCGGCGTCGGTCGGTTGCGTCAATGCAGCACTCGCGGCACCGACAGGGTGAACTCCGGAATGGGCGCGTCGAAGCGCGTGCCGTCCTCGGCCACCATCTGGTAGGTGCCGCGCATGGTGCCGACCGGCGTGGCGATCGCCGTGCCGCTCGTGTACTCGAAGCTCTCGCCGGGCTTGAGCATCGGCTGCGCGCCCACCACGCCGAGGCCGCGCACTTCCTGCACCAGCCCTTGCGCATCGGTAATGATCCAGTGCCGGCTGATGAGTTGCGCGGCGATGCTGCCCGCGTTGCGGATGGTGATGGTGTAGGCGAACACGTAGCGCCCGGCGCTCTCGTCGGACTGCTCCGCGAGGTACTGCGTGGCCGCGCCCACGGCGACGTCGTAGCGCTTCTCCTGACCCATGCGCGCATTGTAAACTCGCGCGGCCATGACCTATCGCATCGCCCCCAGCATCCTGTCCGCGGACTTCGCCAGGCTGGGCGAGGAAGCGCGCGCGGTGGAGGCCGCCGGCGCCGACCTGCTGCATTTCGACGTCATGGACAACCACTACGTGCCGAACCTCACGGTCGGCCCGCTGGTGTGCGCAGCCCTGAAGCCTCTTGTGCGCATGCCGATCGACGTGCACCTGATGGTGAAGCCCGTCGACCGCATCGTTCCCGAGTTCGCCAAGGCGGGCGCCAGCATCATCAGCTTCCACCCCGAGGCCTCGGACCACGTCGATCGCACCATCGCCCTCATCAAGGAGTCGGGCTGCCGCGCGGGGCTGGTGCTCAATCCCGCGACGCCGCTCGCCTGCCTCGATCACACGCTGGAGAAGCTCGACCTCGTGCTCCTGATGTCGGTCAATCCGGGCTTCGGCGGCCAGGCCTTCATCCGCTCGGTGCTGCCGAAGATCGCCGAAGTGCGCCGGCGCATCGACCGGCTCGGGCGCGACATCTGGCTGGAGGTGGACGGCGGCGTGAAGACGGACAACATCGCCGAGATCGCGGCCGCGGGGGCCGATACGTTCGTCGCCGGCTCGGCGATCTTCGGCGCCAAGGACTACGCCGCGACCATCCGCGAGATGCGCCGGCGCGTCGACGCTGGTATAGTCCATACGCCGTGACCCAAGCCACCTCTTTCCGCTGGCAGTCCTGGCGCCCCTGGCGCCGCTAGCACCCCACGCGTCCCGCGCGGCTCGGCGGCGCGTCACTCCTAGGCCGCACGGCAGTTCCCCGAAAAGCAGTTGCAGCGGAGAGATTCATGACCGAGCTCGACTTCCAGCGGCTCGCGCAACAAGGCTATACCCGCATCCCGGTGCTCGCCGAGGCGCGCGCCGACCTCTACACGCCGCTTGCGGTGTACCTGAAGCTCGCGGGCGGGCCCTACAGCTACCTGCTGGAGTCGGTGGTCGGCGGCGAGCGCTTCGGGCGCTACTCCTTCATCGGCCTGCCTTGTGCCGAGCGCATTGAGGCGCGCGGCGCGTCGGTGCGGCGCCTGCTGCGCGACGCACGGGGCGCGGATGTCTGCCTCGAGCAGGCCGAGGGCGACCCGTTCGAGTTCGTACGCGCCTACCTCAAGCGCCACCAGGTCGCCCCCGCGCCGGGCGCGCTGAAGTTTCCGGGCGGCCTCGCCGGGTACTTCGGCTACGAGTGCGTGCGGCACGTCGAGCCGCGCGCGCTGGGCGGCGCGAAGCCCGATGCCCTCGGTACGCCCGACATGCTGCTGCTCGTCTCCGACGAGCTGGCCGTGGTGGACAACGTGATGGGCAAGCTGCACCTCGTCGTCTATGCCGACCCGCGCCAGCCCGGGGCCTGGCGCACCGCGACCGAACGCCTCGAGCGGCTGCGCGCGCGGCTCGCCGTGCCGCTCCCCGAGCACGTGGTGCTGGCGCAGCCGCGGGAGGAAGGCGCGCCCGCGCCCCTCAGCCGCTCGGTCACGGAAGCCGAGTTTCTCCGCGCGGTGCAGCGCTCCAAGGACTACATCTTCGCCGGCGACTGCATGCAGGTGCAGATCTCGCAGCGCACCTCGCGCGAGTTCCGCGCGCCACCGATCGCGCTGTACCGCGCGCTGCGCAGCCTGAATCCGTCGCCCTACATGTTCTACTTCGATTTCGGCGACCACCACGTGGTGGGCGCGTCGCCCGAGATCATGGTGCGCGTCGCCGGCGAGCGCATCACCCTGCGACCGATCGCCGGCACGCGGCCGCGCGGCGCGACGCCCGAGGACGATGCGCGCATCGCCGCGGAGCTGCTCGCCGACCCCAAGGAGCGCGCCGAGCACGTCATGCTGATCGACCTGGGGCGCAACGACGTCGGCCGCGTCGCCGCCACGGGCAGCGTGCAGGTCACGGAGAGGATGGTCGTCGAGCGCTATTCGCACGTCATGCACATCGTCTCCAACGTGGAAGGGCGCTGCGCGCCGGGGGCCGACGCGCTCGACGTGTTCAAGGCCAGCTTTCCCGCGGGCACCGTCACCGGCGCGCCCAAGGTGCGCGCCATGCAGATCATCGACGAGCTGGAGAGCGTGAAGCGCGGGGTCTACAGCGGCGCGGTCGGCTATCTCGGCTTCAACGGCGACATGGACGTGGCGATCGCGATTCGTACCGCGGTGGTGAAGGACGGCAAGCTGCATGTGCAGGCGGCGGCGGGCGTGGTCGCCGATTCCGATCCGCAGTCCGAATGGCAGGAGACGCAGCACAAGGCGCGCGCGATCCTGCGCGCGGCCGAGGTGGCCGCGGCGGAGGCGCCATGATCCTGGTGCTCGACAACTACGATTCGTTCACCTACAACCTCGTGCAGTACCTGGGCGAGCTGGGCGCCGACGTGAAGGTGGTGCGCAACGACGAGCTGAGCGTGGACGAGGTCGCGGCGCTCGCACCCGAGCGCGTGGTCATTTCGCCGGGCCCGTGCACGCCGAACGAGGCCGGCATCTCGCTCGAGCTCGTCGCCCGCCTCGCGGGCAAGGTGCCGATTCTCGGCGTGTGCCTCGGCCACCAGGCGATCGGCCAGGCGTTCGGCGGCAAGGTGATTCGCGCGGGCCAGGTGATGCACGGCAAGGTGTCGCGCATCCGCCACGACGGCCGCGGCGTTTTCGCCGGCGTCCCCGACGACTTCGTCGCCACCCGCTACCACTCTCTGGTGCTGGAGCGAGCGACGCTGCCCGCCGTGCTCGAGGTGAGCGCGCGGGCCGAGGACGGTGAGATCATGGGCCTGCGGCACGCGGCGCTCGCCGTGGAAGGCGTGCAGTTCCATCCGGAGGCGCTGCTCACCGAGCACGGCCACCGGATGCTCGAGAATTTCCTCAAGGGAGACAGGCGATGAAACAGATCACGGTCGCGGAGGCGATCCAGAGAACGGTCGAGCACCGCGAGGTGTTCCACGACGAGATGCTGCACGTCATGCGCCAGATCATGCGCGGCGAGCTGACCCACGCGCAGATCGCGGGCTTCATCATCGGGCTGCGCGTGAAGAAGGAGACCATCGGCGAGATCGCGGCGGCGGCGCAGGTGATGCGCGAGTTCGCCACGCCGGTGAAGGTGGCCGACGCCAGGCACCTGGTCGACACCTGCGGCACGGGCGGGGACGCCGCGCATACCTTCAATGTGTCGACAGCGTCGGCATTCGTGGCCGCGGCGGCGGGCGCGCGCGTCGCCAAGCACATGGGGCGCTCGGTGTCCTCGGCCTCCGGCAGCGCCGAGGTGCTCGAGGCGCTCGGCGCGAACATTGCGCTGACGCCCGAGCAGACCGGGCAGGCGATCGACACGCTCGGCCTGGGCTTCATGTTCGCGCCGTCGCACCACGCGGCGATGAAGCATGCGGCGCCGGTGAGAAAAGATCTCGGCGTGCGCACGATCTTCAACATCCTCGGGCCCCTGACCAACCCCGCGGGCGCGGCGAATCAGATCATGGGCGTATTCCATCCTGACCTCGTCGGCATCCAGGTGCGCGTACTGCAGCGTCTGGGCTCCAAGCACGTCATGACGGTCTATGGCCTCGAGGGGCTCGACGAGATCTCGATCTCCGGCGAGACCATGGTGGGCGAGCTCGTGAACGGCGAGATCAGCGAATACACCATCCACCCGCAGCAGTTCGGCATCGAGCTCTATGACCGGCGCGCAATCCAGGTGAACACGGTGGACGAATCGAAGCAGATGATCCTCGCGGTCCTCGAGGGCCAGCCCGGCCCGGCGCAGAACATCGTGCTGCTGAATGCCGGCGCGGCGATCTACGTGGCGGGGGTGGCCGATTCGCTGCAGGCGGGCATCGATCGTGCGCGTCGCGCCATCGCCCAGGGCGAGGCGCGGCAAAAGCTCGACGAGTACGTGGCGTTGACGAAAAAGGTCGCGAAGAAGAGCTGAGCGCGTGGCGGACGTCCTGCAGCGCATCCTGGAAACCAAGCGCGCCGAAGTTCGCGCCGCAAAAGCTGCCGTGCCGGCGGCGGAAATGGAGCGGCGCGCGCGCGCTGCGCCGCCGGCGCGGGATTTCGTTGCTGCGCTGCGCGCGAGGATCGACGCGGGCCGGCCGGCGATCATCGCCGAATCGAAGCGCGCGAGTCCGTCCAAGGGGTTGCTGCGCGATCCCTACGATCCGGCGGCGATCGCGCGCAGCTACGAGCGCGGCGGCGCGGCCTGCCTGTCGGTGCTCACCGATCGCGAGCATTTCCAGGGCGCGCCCGAGCACCTCGTGGCGGCGCGCGCGGCCTGCGCGCTGCCGGTGCTGCGCAAGGATTTCATGATCGACGCCTACCAAGTCTATGAAGCGCGCGCGATAGGGGCGGATTGCATCCTGCTCATCGCGGCCGCGATCGATTTGGCACTGATGCGGGAGCTCGAAAACGTCGCGGTCGACCTTGGTATGGCGGTGCTGGTGGAGGTGCACGATGGCGCCGAGCTCGAGCGCGCGCTGGCCCTGCGCACGCCGCTCGTCGGCGTCAACAATCGCGACCTGCGCACGTTCGAGACGCGGCTCGAGACGACGCTCGAATTGCAGGCGCGCGTCGCTGCGCCGCGCCTCGCGATCTCGGAAAGCGGCATCGCCGGCGCGAAAGATGTGTTGCGACTCTGGCGGCAGGGAATACGGGCCTATCTGGTCGGGGAAGCGTTCATGCGCGCCCCGGATCCCGGAAGCGCGCTGTCCGAACTCCTGAACATCGACCTAAAGTGCTGATATGTAAGGTTTAAGCGGGAGATTTGGTCGTGTTGCACTTACGCAACAAATGGACCGCTTTTCCAGGCAGATTCACACGCTAACGTTGCTCCC
>JBFFZT010000044.1:0-8419 GCA_041568535.1 Burkholderiales bacterium
GCCCCGGACTTCGGGCGGCGGCTGAAGACGCTGATCGGCACCTTTCGCGAGGCGGGCGGCAAGGACGCCTGCGTCCTGATCCATGACCTGGAGCAGGGGCGCGCGCTCACGTACGGCGCCGGCCGCCGCGCCATTCGCGGCGGCAAGGGCCTGCCGGCGCGCGTGCTGCCGCTTCCCGTCTATCACACCGCCTCGATCGGCATCGACGCGCTGCTCGGCGCGGTGTGCTACGGCGCGTGCCAGGTCGCAGTGCTGATCGACCCGGGAAAGCCCGATGCGTATGCCGCGGCGCTCGAGGAGCAGATGCGCTTTGCGCAGGCGATCCTCAACGGCCTGGGCTATGCCGGCACGCACTTCGCGGTGCTGCGGCCGGCCGACGCGCGCGCGCTCGAGTCGGCGCTGTGGGCGCTCGAGCCGGCGCAAGGCGTGGCCAAGGCGGCGACCTTCAACCTGTCTGCCGAGAAGCGCACCACGCTCGATTTCGAGTTCGAGCACCTGGCGAAGAGCGCGGCCGCGGCGCCCGAGACGATCGCGCTGCCGGCGGGCGCGCCCTTCGGCGCGCTCACCGTGAACAAGGACACCTGCACGCTGTGCAAGGCGTGCATCGGCGCGTGCCCTGAAGCCGCGCTGCTCGATGCGCCGGAGACGCCGAGCCTGCGCTTCATCGAGCGCAACTGCGTGCAGTGCGGGCTGTGCGAGAAGACCTGCCCGGAGGACGCGATCCGCCTGGTGCCGCGGCTGCTGCTCGGCGCGCAGGCGAAGGCCCCGGTGGTGCTGAACGAAGCCGAGCCGTTCAACTGCGTGCGCTGCGGCAAGCCTTTCGGCACGAAGCAAATGGTGGACAACATGCTCGGCAAGCTCGGCGCGCACTCGATGTTCGCCGGCGACGGCGCGCTCAAGCGCCTGCAGATGTGCGGCGACTGCCGCGTGGTGGACATGATGCAGAACACCAAGGAGGCGTCGATCTTCGACGTCGGGGGTAAAAAGCCGTGAGCGCGCCGATGAGTTTCGTGCCGACGGCGACGCCCGAGGACCAGGCGCGCGCGCAGCTCTCCGGGCTGGTGGCGAGCCTGTTCTATGCCGCGCCCGACGAGCAGCTGCTCTCGGCGCTGGTGCACGCCGAGGGCTTTCGCGGCGAGGACGACGAGCGCACCGAGCAGGGGCGTGCGCTCGCGGCGGCCTGGCGCGCGCTGAGCGACGCGGGCCGCAGCGCGTTCCCGGTTCTGCTCGGGCACGAGCACACCGATCTGTTCATCTCCGCGGGGCGCGCCGAGGTGACGCCGTACCTCATGCACTACGTGATGCGCTACGAGAGCGAGACGCCGCTCGTCGACCTGCGCCGGCAGCTTGCCGAGTGGGGCATCGCGCGGCGCGAGACTGTCAACGAACCCGAGGACCACATCTCGGCGCTGTGCGAAACCATGCGATTTGCTATTGCGGTGCAACAGCGACCGCTCGCCGAGCAGAAAGCGTTCTTCGATCGCTACCTCTATCGCGGTGCAATTGCGTTTTGCGATGCGGTAAAGGCCTCGGACAAAGCGCGTTTTTACAAGCACGTCGCCGCATTCGCGCGCGCGTTCTTGGAGGTGGAGCGCGAAGCCTTCGAGATAGGCGGATAACGTCCATCGAGAATCGTTCTCAAGGCCCCCCTTCTGGATGCGAACGGTTATCACCTGAGAAATTTCTTTCTCTTGATCAAGCACAAAGAGCTTGGTAATTTGCAAAAGATTTCAAGCGCTCCGCCCTCAGCGGAGCCGGCGTAAGCACAAAACAGGAGGCGCAACATGGTCCAGAAAAACGCCAAGCTATCCCGCAGGAACTTCCTTTTGACGGTCGGCGCCGGCGGCGCAGCGACTGCGGCTGCCGTGGTGGCCGGGGGCAAGGCCCTGAAGGGGACGTCGGCGGCGGGCGACAAGCAGCGCTCGCGCGGCTATCACGAGACGGCGCACACGAACAACTACTACCGCACCGCGAAGGTCTGAGGAGATCGCCATGCTTCTGACCAGAAAAGCTTCCGAGCACGCTGTTCCGCAATCGCGACTCGCGCGCGGCCTTTCGGGCGTGCTCGCCAAGACCATGGATCGGCGCGCCTTCCTGCGCCGCTCGGGGATCACGCTCGGCGCGAGCGCCGCTGCCGCGCAGCTGCCGTTCAGCATGATCGGCGAAGCGCAGGCGCAGGCCAAGAGCGCCGGCAAGCTCGAGGTAAAGCGTACCGTCTGCACGCACTGCTCCGTCGGCTGCGCCATCGACGCCGTCGTCGAGAACGGCGTGTGGGTGCGCCAGGAGCCGGTGTTCGACTCGCCGCTCAACCTCGGCGCGCACTGCGCCAAGGGCGCCTCGGTGCGCGAGCACGGCATCACGCACGACTCGCACCGCCTCAAGTCGCCGATGAAGCTCGAGGGCGGCAAGTGGGTGAAGGTCACCTGGGACCAGGCCTACACCGACATCGCCAACAAGCTGACCGCCATCCGCAAGGAAAGCGGGCCGGACGCGCTGATGGTGATCGGTTCGTCCAAGCACAACAACGAGCAGTCGTACCTGCTGTGCAAGTGGGTGCGCCTCTGGGGCACGAACAACACCGACCACCAGGCGCGCATCTGCCACTCGACCACGGTGGCGGGCATCGCGAACACCTGGGGCTACGGCGCGATGACCAACTCGTACAACGACGAGCAGAACTCCAAGTGCCTGCTGTTCTTCGGCTCGAACGCGGCCGAGGCGCACCCGGTGTCGATGCTGCACACGCTGCACGCTAAGGAGAACGGCGCCAAGGTGATCGTTGCCGATCCGCGCTACACCCGCACGGCGGCCAAGGCCGACAAGTTCGTGCGCGTGCGCTCGGGCAGCGACGTGGCGTTCCTCTTCGGCCTGCTCTACCACGTGTTCAAGAACGGCTGGGAGGACAAGAAGTACATCCACGACCGCGTCCACGGCATGGACAAGGTAAAGGCCGAGGTGATGGCCAAGTACACGCCGGCCGCGGTCGAAGAGGTGACGGGCGTCTCCGAGAAGGAGATGTTCGAGACCGCGAAGATGCTCTCCGACAACCGCCCGGGCTTCATCATCTGGGCGATGGGGCAGACGCAGCACACCAACGGCAATGCCATCGTGCGCGCGAGCGCGGTGCTGATGCTGGCGCTGGGCAACGCCGGGCGCGGCGGCGGCGGCGCGAACATCTACCGCGGCCACGATAACGTGCAGGGCGCGACCGACATCGGGCCGAACCCCGACTCGCTGCCGGGCTACTACGGCATCGCGCCGGGCTCGTACGCGCACTGGGCGCGCGTCTGGAACGTCGATCTCGACTGGATGAAGAAGCAGTTCGCCAGCGAGAAGATGATGACTACGCCCGGCATCACGGTGTCGCGCTGGTACGACGCCATCGTCGAGAAGAAGGAGAACATGGGGCAGGATTCCAACCTGCGCGCCGTGCTGTTCTGGGGCCATGCGCCGAACTCGCAGAGCCGCGGCCTCGACATGCTCGAAGCGATGAAGAAGCTCGAGCTGATGGTGGTGATCGACCCGTATCCGTCGGCCACCGCGGCGATGATGGCGATGGCGAAGAAGGAGGGCTGCTACCTCCTGCCGGCGGCGACGCAGTTCGAGACCTCGGGCAGCGTCACCGCGTCGAACCGCTCGATCCAGTGGCGCGAGACGGTGATCGAGCCGCTGTTCGAGGCGCGCACCGACCACATGATCATGTACCAGCTCGCCGCCAAGCTCGGCTTCGCCGACCAGTTCCTGGGCAAGAAGGATGGCAAGCAGAACATCAAGCTGGTGAAGGGCAAGGGCGGCATGGACGAGCCCTCGATGGAAGACACGACGCTGGAATTTAACAGCGGCACGTGGACCATCGGCTACACCGGGCAGTCGCCGGATCGCCTCAAGGCGCACATGCGCAACATGCATGTGTTCGACGTGAAGACGCTGAAGGCCAAGGGCGGCAAGGACGCCGAGACCGGCTACGACCTGACCGGCGACTACTTCGGCCTGCCGTGGCCCTGCTGGGGCAACGCGGCGCTGAAGCACCCGGGCTCGCCCAACCTGTACAACATCGAGAAGCACGTGATGGACGGCGGCGGCACCTTCCGCGCCCGCTTCGGCGTGGAGAAGGACGGCGAGTCGCTGCTCGCGGCGGACGGCTCGCACACGCCGGGCTCCGACATCACGACCGGCTATCCGGAGTTCGACCACGGCTTCCTGAAGAAGCTCGGCTGGTGGGACGACCTCACGGCCGAGGAGAAGGCCGAGGCCGAGGGCAAGAACTGGAAGACCGACCTCTCGGGCGGCATCCAGCGCGTGGTGATGAAGGTGCATGGCTGCATGCCCTTCGGCAACGCGAAGGCCCGTGCGGTGGTGTGGAACTTCCCCGACGGCGTGCCGCTGCACCGCGAGCCCCTGTATGCGCCCAAGCCGGAGCTGGTGGCCAAGTGGCCGACGCACGGCGACGTGAAGGAGAAGTGGCGCCTGCCGGTGCTGTTCAAGTCGGTGCAGGACAAGTCGATCGCCGACAAGGACTACGAGAAGTATCCGCTGATCCTCACCTCCGGCCGCCTGGTGGAATACGAAGGCGGCGGCGAGGAGACGCGCTCCAACCCGTGGCTCGCCGAGCTGATGCAGGACAACTTCGTCGAGCTCAATCCGAAGACCGCGGCCGACCGCGGCATCCGGCACGGCGAGTTCGTCTGGGTGAGCACGCCTACCGGCGCGAAGATCAAGGTGAAGGCGCTGGTGACCGAGCGCGTGGCGAGCGACACCGTGTTCATTCCGTTCCACTTCTCGGGCTGGTGGCAGGGGCAGGACATGCTCGGCTACTACCCGGAGGGCGCGGCGCCGATCGTGCGCGGCGAGGCGGTGAATACGGCGACGACCTACGGCTACGACATCGTCACCATGATGCAGGAAACCAAGACGACCCTCTGTCAGGTCGCGAAGGCATAAGGAGAACGCCATGGCGAGAATGAAATTCCTGTGCGATGCCGAGCGCTGCATCGAGTGCAACGGTTGCGTCACCGCCTGCAAGAACGAGAACGAGGTGCCCTGGGGCGTGAACCGCCGCCGCGTCGTCACCATCAATGACGGCGTGGTGGGGGCCGAGAAGTCGATCTCGGTCGCCTGCATGCACTGCTCGGACGCGCCCTGCATGGCGGTGTGCCCGGTCGACTGCTTCTACCGCACCGACGACGGCGTGGTGCTGCACGACAAGGATCTGTGCATCGGCTGCGGCTACTGCTTCTACGCCTGCCCGTTCGGCGCGCCGCAGTTCCCGCAGGCGGGCGCCTTCGGCCTGCGCGGCAAGATGGACAAGTGCACGTTCTGCGCCGGCGGCCCCGAGGCCGACCGCACCGAGGCCGAGTTCAAGAAGTACGGCCGCAACCGCCTGGCCGAGGGCAAGCTCCCGGCCTGCGCCGAGATGTGCTCGACCAAGGCGCTGCTGGGCGGCGACGGCGACGTGATCGCGGACATCTATCGCGAGCGCGTGCTGCGCCGGGGCAAGGGCTCCGAAGTCTGGGGCTGGGGCACCGCGTACGGGCCGGGCAAGGCCGGCGCGCAGCCGCCCGCCGGAGGCAAGTCGTGAGGCGCGCGGCGCTGGGCGCCGCGGTCCTGGGGGCGGCGTTTCTCGCGGGTTGCGGCGAGGCGCAGCAGGTGACGGTGTACAAGCAGGGCAAGTACCAGGGCAAGCCGGACACGCAGGCCTGGAACAACGCCCCGCCTGCCGCGGAGCTTCGCGGCAGCGCCTGGAACAAGGGCGACCGCAGCAGCTGGGAGACGGCGATCAACCAGCGCGCCATGGGGCAGAACGAGGACAACCGCATTTACAAGCAGTAGGCGGGCGCGGCTCCGCCCTTAGGAGGAAGGCATGACGACGCTACTCAGAGCGTGCGGCTTGGCGCTCGCCCTCTTTGCCATGGCAGGGACCGGGACGGTCCTCGCCCAGACCGGCAGCTCGAGCGGCGCGCAAGCCAAGGCGCAGCAGGAGCGCAGCGACACCCAGCCGGGCAACAACGCCCCGGTGTGGCGCGAAGTGCGCTCGGGCAACGAAGGCTATACCAGCCTGCCGGGCCGCGAAATGGGCGTGCTGGTGCAGTCTGCGGGCGAGACCTGGCGCCAGATCCGCAACGGGCCGGTCACGTTCTATGGCGGCTGGCTGGTGGTGATCGTCACGTTGATCGTCGCGGGGATCTACTTCGCCCTGGGACCCGTGAAGCTGCACGACAAGCCGACTGGCCGGATGGTCGAGCGCTTTACCGCCGCCGAGCGCTGGGCGCATTGGGTGATGGGCATCAGCTTCGTGGTGCTGGCCGTGACCGGGCTGATCCTGCTGTTCGGCAAGCACGTGCTGCTGCCGGTGATCGGGTACACGCTCTTTGCCTGGCTCTCGGCGCTGTCCAAGAACCTGCATAACTTCGTCGCGCCCCTGTTCGCGGTGAGCCTGCTGATCTTCATCATCATGTACTTGAAAGACAACCTGCCCAAGGCGCACGACTTCAGCTGGTTCGCCAAGGCGCCGGGCTTTTTCGCCGGCAAGCACGTTGCGTCCGGGCGCTTCAACGGCGGCGAAAAAGCGTGGTTCTGGGGCGGGGTCGTGGTGCTGTGCCTGGCGCTGGTCGGCTCGGGCGCCGTGCTGCTCTTCCCGAACTTCGACCAGCTGCGCCTGACCATGCAGCAGATGAGCGTCATCCACATGGTCGCCGCCGTGCTGGTGATAGCCGCGGCGATCGGCCACATTTACATGGGCACCATTGGCGTCGAGGGCGCCTACCAGGCGATGCGCTCGGGCTATGTGGACGAAGTGTGGGCCAAGGAGCACCACGAGTACTGGTACAACGAGGTCAAGGGCGGCGCCAGATCCGCGCCCGGCGGGGCGGTCCCGGCCGGCGCACCACGCATGAGGGAGAAACAATGAAGAACATTCTGCTGGCGCTCGCCGGAGGGGCGCTGATCGGCGCTTCCGCCATGGCGTACGCGCAGGCCAAGCCGGCGCCTGCGGCGCCCAAGGGCCCCAGCGCCGACGACATCGCGCAGGACCGGGCGGTCGCCAACTACAAGAAGAACAAGGGCATGGCCACGGCGGCGGAGAAGAAGCCCGCGGCGGCCATGGGCATGGGCGCCAAGGACGCGGCGAAGAAGAAGTAGGGCCCCGGGCCGCCTAGGCGGCCCCTTCCACCAGCAGCACCTTCGAGCGCGCGGCTTTCAGCCGCAGCGCGAGCACCGGGGCGTATTCGGGCGAGTGATACCACTTGCGCGCCTGCTCCAGGGACGGAAACTCCAGCACCACGAGGCGCTTGGGCTCCCAGGCGCCTTCCTTCCTCTCCACCGCGCCGCCGCGCACCAGGTACCTGCCGCCGTACTGCGCGACGATGGCGGGCACGCGCTTGCGGTATTCCTCGTAGGTGGCGGGATCGGTGACTTCGACTTCGGCGACGACGTAACCGGGCATCCAGTGGTCCTCCTTTCCCGCAGCCTAGCCACGCGGCCCCCGCGGGGCAAGCGCCTTCAGGCCGGCTCGCGCTCCTCGGGCGGGCGCACGTGGCGGAAGGCGGCGAGCAGCGCGAGGTCGTAGAGGATCTTCAGGGCACCGCAGAGCAGCAGCGGCCAGGCCTGGAATCCGGCGGCGAACAGCGCGCCCGCGAGCGCGGGGCTCGCGGCGGCGGCGAGGCTGCGGGGCACCGCGGTGACGCTCGCGGCCGCGGGCCGCTCGGCCTCGGTGACCACCGCCATGACGTAGGACGAGCGCGTCGGCACGTCCATCTGCGAAAGGGCGGCGCGCACCAGCAGCAGCGCGAGGACCATCTCCAGGGACGGCGCGAAGGCCGCGGCGATCAGGCACAGGCTCGACGGGATGTGCGTGAACACCATCGTGTTGATGAGGCCGATGCGCGAGCCGAGCCACGCGGCAACCGGGAACGAGAACGCGGCGAGCAGCCCCGAGGCGAAGAAGAACTGGCTGGCCGCGGCGAGCGAGAGATCGAAGCGCTCGAACAGCCACAGCGCCAGCAGCGACTGCACCACGAACCCGCCGGCGAAGGCGTCGACGCTGAACAGCGCCGCCATGCGGTAGACGATGCCGCGGGAAGGCCCCAGCGCGGCGGGTGGCCGCGCCGTGGACGCGCGCGGCAGCGTCGGGATGCGTGCATACACGGCCCCGCCGACGACGCCGAGCGCGGCATAGGCGAGGAACATGAGCCTGAGGCCGTCGAGCCGCGCGAAGCCCGCCGCCTCGAGCCAGTCGGGTGCCGCCGCGAGCAGGGCGCCGAGTGCGCCCGCCAGTGCGCCCACCAGGCTGTCGCGCGCGAACGCGCCGGTGCGCCGGCGCGGCGCCACGGCCCCGGCCAGCACTGCGTGCTCCATCGGCACGAAGATGCTGGCGCTGCCGCCCGAGGGGTTGATCGTGCCGACGAAGGCGACCAGGAGCAGC
>JBFFZT010000045.1:0-8258 GCA_041568535.1 Burkholderiales bacterium
CGTCATGCCGACGCGCTCGCGCTCGAGCATCTCGTCCGCGAGCGCCTGGTAGGCCTGCGCTCCCTTGGACTCGGGATCCCAGACCACGGCAGGAATGCCATAGCTCGGCGCTTCTGCCAGGCGCACGTTGCGCGGCACGATCGTGCGATAGACCTTGTCACCGAAATGCGTTTCCAGCTGCCCCGAAACCTGCTGCGCCAGGGTATTGCGCGCGTCGTACATGGTGCGCACCAGGCCCTGGATCTCGAGCTGCGGATTCAGGTTCGCGCGCACGCGCTTCACCGTGCCCACCAGGTCGCTCAGTCCTTCGAGCGCGTAGTACTCGCACTGCATCGGGATGAGCACCGATTGCGCCGCGACCAGGCCGTTCAGCGTCAGCAGCGAGAGCGACGGCGGACAGTCGATGAACACGAAGTCGTAGTCCGCGCGCACGCTTGTCAGCGCGGCCCTGAGGCGTCCCTCGCGGTTGTCGAGCTCCACCAGCTCCACTTCGGCGCCGGCCAGCTCGCGGTTGGCGGGCAGCAGGTCGTACCCGCCTTGCTCGGCGCGCAGACGGATCTTGGAGATCTCGCCCAGGCCGAGGAGCACGTGATACACGGTGCGCGCCGCAGCGCGCTTGTCGATGCCGCTGCCCATGGTCGCGTTGCCCTGAGGGTCGATGTCCACCAGGAGCGTGCGCTGCCCGGCGCGCGCCAGCGCAGCAGCGAGGTTCACGCTGGTCGTGGTCTTGCCGACCCCGCCCTTCTGGTTCACCACCGCGAAAACGCGCATGTCGCTCACCCCGGGCAGCGGCACAGAACCAGATGCCGTTCGGCCGCCAGCAGCGGTACCTGCAGGCGGCGCACTTCGCTGCAGTCCGCGCCGGCCGGTACGCGGCTCAACTCGTCCTGCGGATACACGCCTTTCATGGCGGCGAGCACGCCGCCTGCACGCACGAGGTGCCGGCAGGTGGCGACGAACTGCGCGAGCTCGGCAAAGCCGCGCGCGATGACGCAGGCAAACGGGCTCGACGGCCGCCACGCCTGCACGCGCCCCGCATGCACGTCGGCGTTCGCGAGCCGCAGCTCGATGACTGCCTGCTGCAGGAATGCCGCCTTCTTGTGGTTGGCGTCGTTCAGCGTCACGGGACGCTGCGGCTCGGCGATCGCGAGCGGAATCCCCGGCAGGCCGCCGCCCGAGCCGACGTCGGCGAGCGCGCCGGCGGGAAGGTGTGGCCGCACCGCGAGCGAATCGAGAAGGTGGTGGCTGATCATCTGCAGGGGATCGCGAATCGCGGTGAGGTTATGGATCTTGTTCCACTTCGCCAGCAGCTCCAGATACGCCATGAGCTTTTCCTGGGCGGCTTCGGCAAGCGGCTGTCCCGATTCGCTCAGCCCTTGGCGCAGCGCGGCGAGCGGCGTCACGCGCTTTCCTTCTGGGGCGCCGGGGTACGCTTCAAATGCACCAGGAGCAACGCGACCGCCGCAGGTGTGACGCCCGAAATGCGGGCCGCCTGACCCAGCGTTTCCGGCCGGTGACGCTGCAGCTTTTGTTGTACCTCCTTGGACAATCCGCGCACCAAGGCGTAGTCGAGATCGCGCGGCAGTGGCTGGTCCTCCTGTTGCGCGCGGCGCGCCACTTCTTCGCGCTGCCGCTCCACATAGCCCTGGTACTTGGCCTGGATCTCCACTTGCTCAGACACCAGCTCGCTCTCAACACCCTCGCCAGCGTTGGGCAGCGTCATAAGTGAGCGATAACTTACGTTCGGTCGGCGCAGGAGCGACGCATACGAGTACTCGCGCTCCAACGGCTGGCCGAACACGCGGACCGCATCGGCTTCCGGGATCGTTCGTGGGCCTACCCAGAGTTTCTCCAGGCGTGCCTGCTCTGCGGCGATGGCATCGCGCTTTCGGCACAAGGCGATCCACCGCGGCTCATCGACGATACCCAGCCGGCGGCCGGTGGCGGTGAGGCGCAGATCGGCGTTGTCCTCGCGCAGCTGCAAGCGGTATTCGGCTCGGCTGGTGAACATCCGGTACGGCTCGGATACGCCGCGCGTCACGAGATCGTCGACCAGTACCCCCAGATAGGCCTCGTCGCGGCGCGGACACCAGGGCGCTTCGCCGCGCACCTGAAGGCCGGCGTTGACGCCCGCCAGCAGTCCCTGCGCTGCCGCCTCCTCGTAGCCCGTCGTGCCATTGATCTGCCCGGCGAAGAACAAGCCTGTGATCGTCTTGGTTTCGAGCGACGACTTCAGATTGCGAGGATCGAAGTAGTCGTACTCGATGGCGTAGCCCGGGCGCAGGATGTGCGCCTGCTCGAGGCCGCGAATCGAGCGCACCAGTTGCAGCTGTACGTCGAAGGGCAAGCTCGTCGAGATGCCGTTCGGATAGATCTCGTGCGTATCCAGGCCTTCGGGCTCGAGGAAGATCTGGTGGCTGGACTTGCCGGCGAAGCGATGGATCTTGTCCTCGATCGACGGGCAATACCGTGGCCCGACCCCCTGGATCACCCCCGTGTACATGGGAGAGCGATCCAGACCTTCCCGAATCAGCTCATGGGTACGCTCATTGGTATGCGCGATCCAGCACGGCAGTTGCCGCGGGTGCATTTTCCGGTCGCCGAGGAACGAGAACACCGGCTCGGGCACGTCTCCCGGCTGCTCCTCCAGTACCGAGAAATCGATCGTGCGTCCGTCCAGGCGCGGCGGGGTTCCCGTCTTCAGCCGACCCACGGGCAATTGCATTTCGCGCAATCGAGCGGCGAGCGTAATCGACGCCGGATCGCCGGCACGCCCCGCCTCATAGTTCTGCAAGCCGACGTGCACGCGACCCGAAAGGAAGGTTCCCGCCGTGAGCACCACGGCGCGGGCGCGAAAGCGAATGCCCAGCTGCGTCACCACCCCCCGCGCGCGATCCCCCTCAAGCAGGATGTCGTCCACGGCCTGCTGGAAGAGCGTCAATCCGGGTTGATTCTCGAGCCGCGAGCGAATGGCGCGCCGGTAGAGAACGCGATCCGCCTGCGCCCGCGTCGCGCGCACCGCCGGGCCCTTGGAGCGGTTCAGCGTACGGAACTGGATTCCCGCTTCATCGGCCGCCAGCGCCATGGCGCCGCCCAGCGCGTCGACTTCCCGGACCAGATGCCCCTTGCCAATGCCCCCAATGGACGGATTGCAGGACATCTGGCCGAGGGTTTCGATGCTATGGGTCAGCAACAGGGTCTGGCAGCCCATGCGCGCAGCGGCGAGGGCAGCCTCGGTGCCGGCGTGGCCGCCACCTACCACGATGACATCGAATTCGCTCGGGAACTGCACTGGGACCCGCTTCGGGAGAGGCCGCATGATACGTGAATGTTCCACGTGAAACCAGCGCGCGACGCGACAGCACTGATTGTTCCACGTGGAACAAGAAGAACTTAGCGCCTTGCTGCGCCGCAGCAATCTTCCCGCCGTGGGAGAATCGCGGCCTTCGTCGTCATGTCCCCCGACTCGTGACCCTCGGCCGGTACGTCCAGTTACTGGCGCTGCCCGACGTGCGCCAAGCGTTCGTCAGTTCCTTCGTCGGCCGCATTCCGATCGGCATTGCCGGCCTTGCGATTCTCCTCCTGGTGCAAAGCGTCGAAGGTTCGTACGCGCAGGCGGGCCTGGTCGGCGCCATCTACGTTCTCGGTCTGGCCGTCGCCGCGCCGCTACTCGGGCGCATGATCGACCGGGTCGGGCCGCGAGGCGTGCTGGCCGCCTGCGCGCTGCTGTATCCAGCGGCGCTGTTTGCGTTGATCGCAGCGCTGCAGGCGCGCGCGCCCGCCTCGGTCAGTCTGCTCTTCGCCGCGCTCGCGGGCGCCAGCTTTCCGCCGGTCACCGCCTGCCAGCGCGCGTGGCTGCGACAAAAGCTGGGCGAAGACGCACTGCTCACGGCGGCGCTTTCTCTGGACGCGCTGCTCGTGGAGTTGGTGTTCATCGTCGGCCCGCTCCTGGTTGCGCTGCTCGTTGCGCTGTACTCGCCCGCCGCGGCCGTCATGGCGGCCGCCGTCTGCGGCCTGCTCGGTGCGCTCCAGTTCATGCGCGCGCAAGCGCTGGCCACCTGGCGCAAATCGGCGCACTTCCCGCGCGCGCTGCTGGGTCCGCTTGCCGATCCGCAGTTTGCGCTCCTGCTGTTTCTGGTCTGTGGCTACGCCTCGGTGTTCGGGCTCGTCGAGATCGGCGTCGCAGCGTTCGCCGCGGAGTCCGGGCGACCGGCGCTCGCCGGCGTGCTGCTCGGCCTCATGAGCGTCGGCAGCGCCGCAGGCGCGCTCGCCTACGGCACGCGCCACTGGAACATGCCCCTGGCGCGTCAGTTCTCGTACTCGCTTGCGCTGATGGGCCTCGGCATTGCGCCCCTTGCGTTTGCCTCGCACGCCGCTGCGTTCGCGCTCTGGTGCGTGATTGCGGGCATCGCCATGACGCCGACGCTCATCATTCAGGCAACGCTCGTGGCCAAGTCGGTGCGCGCAGAGCATGCGACCGAAGGCTTCACCTGGTCTGCCACCGCGCTGCTCGCAGGCGTCGGTATCGGCCTGGCCGCGGGCGGCCTGCTGCTCGAGCGCGGCGCCCTGACCACGCTCTTTCTCGTCGCCACGCTCGTCAGCGTCGCAGCGGCCCTCCTGGCGCAGGCCAGCCTGCGCAGCTGAGCCGCTGCTGACCTAGAATTCGCGGCATGCGCCAGCTGCCCTACGTCCGACACATGCAGCCAGAGGACCTGGCTCGCGTCAAGGAGATCCAGGATAGCGTCTACCCCGGCATCGGCGGTTGGCGCCTGGAGCAGATGGAGAGCCAGCTGCGCGTTTTTCCACTGGGCCAGCTCGTGGCCTGTATCGACAAACGCGTGGTAGGCGCCGCAAGCTCGCTCATCGTCAAGTGGGACGCCTACGGCACGCATCACAGCTACCGGGAAGTGACGGCGGCGGGAACGTTCACGACGCATGACCCGTCGGCCCGCACGCTCTACGGCGCCGAGGTCTTCGCCGACCCGCGCTCGCGCCGGCTCGGCATCGGCCGCGCGCTCTACAAGGCGCGCCGGCGGCTGTGCCGCGCATTCAATTTGCGACGCATCATGTCCTGCGGCCGCATGCCCAACTACCACAAGGTGGCCGACAAGATGACGCCGGAAGAGTACTCGGCGCGCGTCATCTGGGGTGATCTCGAGGACCCGGTGCTCATGTTCCAGATGAGCGAGGGCTTCCACTGGTGCGGCGTGGTGCGCGACTATCTGCCCTCGGACAAGGAATCCTGCGGACATGCCAATATCATCGTCTGGCTGAACGACCGCTATCGCGCAGACCAGCCCACCTCCATTCCCAAAGGACCGATCCTGTGAAAGCACGCATCGCGACGATCCAGTACATGCTGCGCCCGATTGCCGATTGGCGCGAGTTCGAGCGCCAGGTGCGCTTCGTGCTCGGCGCCGCGGGCGATTACCGGCCGCAGTTCGTGCTGCTGCCCGAAATCTTCACCACGCAGCTGCTCTCGGCGCTGCCGCGCCAGGACGTGCATTCGGCGATCCGCGCGCTCGATCAGTTCACCAAGCGCTACCAGGACCTGATGCGCGAGCACGCCGAGCGCGGCGGCTACTACCTGATCGGTGGCAGCCATCCCACGTTACGCGACGGCAAGCTCTACAACACCTCGTACCTTTTCTCGCCGCGCGGTGAGATGCACATGCAGGACAAGACCCACCGCACGCGCTGGGAGCGCGAGCAGTGGAAGACGACCCCGGGCGATCACCTGCGCCTGTTCGAGACGGAGTTCGGCGATATTGCGATTCTCGTCTGCTACGACGTCGAGTTCCCGGAGCTCGCGCGCATGGTCTGCGACGGGGGGGCGGACATCCTGTTCGTGCCTTCGAGCACCGACGACCGCCAGGGATACTGGCGCGTGCGTTACTGCTGTCACGCCCGCGCCATCGAGAACCAGGTCTATGTCGTCATGGCGAGCACGGTCGGCTCGCTGCCCGTCGAGGGCCTTGGCCTGCACTACGGGCAGGCGAGCATCCTCACGCCGTCCGACTATCCGTTCTCGCGCGACGGCATCGCCGCCGAAGGCGTCGCCAATTCCGAGCAGATCGTCATCGCCGACGTCGACCTAGAGCTGCTGTTTGCCAACCGCGTCGACGGCACCACGATCCCGCTGTACGACAAGCGCGCCGAGCTCTACGCCTCGAAAGTCGAGATCATCCGTACCGTGCCGGCCGGCAAGCAGAAGGTCGGCACCGTCTAGCCCTCAGGCGGCGACGCGCGCTTTCAGCGCCAGCTCCAGGGCAGCGCCGAGCTTTTGCACCAGCTCGTCGAGCTGCCGCTCTTCGACGATAAAGGGCGGCGCGAGCAGCACGTGGTCGCCGCGCGCGCCATCCAGCGTGCCGCCCATCGGATAGCACATCAGGCCGCCTTCAAGCGCCGCCTTCTTCACGCGTGCGTGCAGGCGCAGCGCGGGCTCGAACGGCGCTTTCGTCGCCCTGTCGGCGACCAGCTCGAGGCCCCAGAACAGGCCACGGCCGCGGATGTCGCCGACGTGCGCGTGCGCGCCGAACGCCGCGCGCAGTTTCCGCTCGAGCAGCGCGCCGAGCGGCTGCACCCGCGCCAGCAGGCCGTCTTCGTGCAGGCGCCGCTGCACCGCCAGCGCCCCAGCGCAGGCGGCGGCGTGCCCAAGATACGTGTGGCCGTGCTGGAAGAACCCGCTGCCGGCAACGATCGTGTCGTGAATCGTGCCGCTCACCATCACCGCGCCGATCGGCTGATAGCCCGCGCCGAGGCCCTTGGCAATCGCGACCAGGTCGGGCACGACGCCTTCCTGCTCGAACGACCACAGCGTCCCGCAGCGGCCCATGCCACACATCACCTCGTCGAGGATCAGCAGCACGCCATAGCGGTCGCAGACTTCGCGCACGCGCTTGAAATACCCCGGCACCGGCGTTGCCGCGCCGAGCGTGGCGCCCACCACGGTCTCGGCGACGAAGGCGATCACGGACTGTGCGCCCAGGCGCTGGATCTCGCCTTCGAGCTCCGCCGCGAGACGCTTGCCGTAGGCGTCGTCGGTTTCGCCGGCCTGCTTGCCGCGATAGGCGTAGCAGGGCGCAACATGCGTCACGTCGACCAGCAGCGGCTCGAACTGGCGCCGCCGCCATTGATTGCCGCCGACGGCGAGCGCGCCGAGCGTGTTGCCGTGGTAGGACTGGCGGCGCCCGATCACGTGCCGGCGCTGCGGCTCGCCCTTCTCCACGAAATACTGCCGCGCGAGCTTCAGCGCAGCTTCCATCGCCTCGGACCCCCCCGAGACGAAATACACCTTCTGCAGCGCTGCCGGGGCACGCGCCACCAGCGCGTCGGCGAGCGCCTCCATCGGCTCGTTGGTAAAGAACGAGGTATGGGCGAAGGGCAGGCGACCGAGCTGCTCCTGGATCGCGCGCGCCACCGCCGCGTCGGAATGCCCGAGGCAGGAGACCGCGGCGCCGCCCGAGGCATCGAGGTAGCGCTTGCCGTCGCGGTCCACCAGGTACGCGCCGTCGCCGCGCACCGCGACCGGATAGCGCTCGCGTGGATTGCGGTGGAAAACGTGGGTCATGTCAGGCAGCGAGCCTCTCGCGCAGTCGCGAGCGGCGCTGGGCGATCTCGCGCGGCAGGTGCGCGCCGATCCGGGCGAGCAGGTCGTCGTGCGCGGCAACTTCCTTCTTCCAGGCGCCGCCGTCCACGCGCACGATTTCCTCGTACTGCTCGCGCCCGAAGCGCTCCAGTCCGCGCCAGTTCATGTCCTCATGGCGCGGGATGATGCCGAGCGGCGTCTCGATTCCCTGCGCCAGGCCGTGGCAGCGCTGCACGATCCATTCCAGCACGCGCATGTTCTCGCCGAAGCCCGGCCAGATGAACTTGCCGTCCGCGTCCTTGCGGAACCAGTTGACGCGGAAGATGCGCGGCGGATGGTGCACGCTCTTTCCCATCTTCAGCCAGTGGCCGAAGTAATCGCCGATGTTGTAGCCGCAGAAGGCAAGCATCGCCATCGGGTCGCGCCGCACCACGCCGACCTTGCCGGTGATCGCAGCCGTGGTCTCGGAGCCGAGCGTCGCGCCCATGTACACGCCGTCCTCCCAGCTCGGCGCCTCCACCACCAGCGGCACGGTGCCCGAGCGCCGGCCGCCGAACACGAACGCGGCGAGCGGCACGCCGCCCGCGTCTTCCCACTTCGGGTCCATGGACGGGCATTGCGCGGCGGGCACGGTGAAGCGTGCGTTGGCATGCGCGGCGACACGGCCGCA
>JBFFZT010000046.1:0-8118 GCA_041568535.1 Burkholderiales bacterium
CGTTCTTCACCAATCTGCCTGCGACCGGCTTCAACGCCTTCAATCCTGGTCAGGTGTCGCTGGCGCTGTTCAATCGGTCGCTGACGCGGTTCATCAACCTGGAGCTGAGCGCGCTGGAGGCCGACGGCAGGGGCAAGATCGTTTCCAGCCCGCGTGTGCTGACCGCCGATCAGGTGGAAGCGGTCATCGAGCAGGGCACGGAGATCCCGTACCAGCAGGCGACCTCGTCGGGCGCGACGTCGGTGTCGTTCCGCAAGGCCAGTCTCTCGCTCAAGGTGAAGCCGCAGATCACGCCGGATGGCAACGTGATCATGACCCTCGATGTGAACAAGGACGCGCCCGGGGCGCAGACTCCGGCGGGCGTGCAGATCAGCACCAAGCATGTCAAGACCGAGGTGCTCGTGGAGAACGGGGGCACGGTGGTGATCGGCGGCATCTACGAGGAAACCGAGCGCACCGACGTGACGCAAGTGCCGTGGTTTGGCGACCTGCCGGTGATCGGCTGGTTGTTCAGGAACAAAAACAGCAATATGCAGAAAACCGAGCTGCTCGTATTCATTACGCCGCGCATCGTCAACGAGCGCGTGACGGTGCGCTGAAGAGTTTGCCAGGTCTCCTTCTGGGACACGCGGCCGGGCTTGCCCGGCCGTTTTTGTTTGCGCCGTCCGTACAATAGGAGCATGCAGGGCGCACGCAACGTTTTCCTCGTCGGCATGATGGGCGCGGGCAAGACCACCGCGGGGCGCATGCTCGCGCGCCGTCTGAAGCGCACGTTCCTCGACAGCGACCAGGAGATCGAGCGCCGCTGCGGCGTGAAGGTGCCGGTGATCTTCGAGATCGAGGGCGAAGCGGGCTTTCGCCAGCGCGAGGCGGCGGTGATCGCCGAGCTCACCGCGCGCGAGGACGTGGTGCTCGCGACCGGGGGCGGTGCGGTGCTCGCCGAGGCCAATCGGCGCCACCTGGCCGCACGCGGCACGGTCATCTACCTGCATGCGCCGCCGCCGGCGCTCTACGAGCGTGTACGCCAGGACCGCAACCGGCCGCTGCTCGCCACCGGCGATCCGCTGGCGCGCCTGCACGAGCTGTACGCGGTGCGCGATCCCCTGTACCGCGAGATCGCCGACGTCGTCGTCGACACGGGGCGCCAGAGCGCGCAGACGCTCGCGCGCCGGCTGCTCGCGCAGCTGAAGGAAGAATGGAAACTGTCCGCATAGCGCTCGATGCGCGCTCCTATCCCGTGCATATCGGCGCGGGCGCGATCGACGCGGAAGCGCTCTATCGCCCGCACCTGAAGCGCGGGCGCATCGCCATCGTCACCAACCCGGTGGTCGGCCCGCTCTACCTGGAGCGGGTCCAGGCGGCGCTGGCGCGCGCCGGGGCGCCGCCGGCGCTCGAGATCCTGGTGGAGGACGGCGAGCAGGCCAAGAGCTGGCAGGCGCTGGAGCGGGTGTTCGACGCGCTGCTCGCGGCGCGCGTGGGGCGCGACGCACTGATCATCGCGCTGGGCGGCGGCGTCGTCGGCGACCTCGCCGGGTTCGCCGCCGCGGTGTACCAGCGCGGCATCGCGTTCCTGCAGGTACCGACCACGCTGCTGGCCCAGGTCGACTCCTCGGTCGGGGGCAAGACCGCGGTCAACCACGCGCGCGGCAAGAACATGATCGGCGCGTTTCATCAGCCCGTGGCGGTGATCGCCGACGTCGGCACGCTTGCCACCCTGCCCGAGCGGGAGCTGCGCGCCGGCATCGCCGAGGTGATCAAGCACGGCTTTGCCCTCGACGCGGCGCTCGTGGCGTGGCTCGAGGGCAACATGCCGCGGCTGCTGGCGCGCGACGCGGCGGCGCTGACGCACGCGGTACGCCGCTCCTGCGAGCTGAAGGCGCAGGTGGTGGCCGCCGACGAGCGCGAGCTGGGCGCGCGCGCCCTGCTTAATTTCGGCCACACGTTCGGGCACGCCATCGAGGTCGGGGCCGGCTACGGCGTCTGGCTGCATGGCGAGGCGGTGGCCGCCGGCATGGTGATGGCGGCCGAGCTTTCGGTGCGCGCAGGACTGCTGCCTGCCGCCGACGCCTCGCGCCTGCGCCGACTGGTGCAGGCCGCGGGGCTGCCCGCGGCGGGGCCGGCGCTCGCACCCGAGCGCTACCTCGAGCTGATGGCGGGCGACAAGAAAGCCGCGGGCGGCCGCGTGCGCTACGTCGTGCTGCAGAAGGTGGGCCGCGCCGCGCTGCGCGACGACATCGAAGAGCGCGCGGTCCGCGAGGCGATTGCCGCGAGCGTCGGCGGCACGCCGGCCGCTGCAGCGCAGTAACGCGCATCCCGGCCGAAACCCTTGTTGGCGCAGGACCCTGCGGGTATATTCCGCAATCGGGCCGCGGAAATGGTGCAGAGCGGCGAAGCGACGAGAAACGACTTTCTGATCAGAGGGTTACCTTTGGACGCGCATATTCCGTTCGCGGCGCAGGGCCTGTACGACCCGCGGCATGAGCACGACGCCTGCGGCGTGGGCTTCGTCGCCAACATCAAGGGCCGGAAGTCGCACGCGATCGTAGAGCAGGGCCTCACGGTGCTGAAGAACCTGACGCACCGCGGCGCCGTGGGCTGGGATCCGAAGCTCTCGGACGGCGCGGGCCTATTGATCCAGATGCCCGACCGCTTCTACCGCGAGGTGATGGCCAAGCAGGGCGTGAAGCTGCCGCCCGCCGGCCAGTACGGCGTCGGCATGGTGTTCCTGCCGCGCGACCCGGCATCGCGCATCGCCTGCGAGTACGAGATCGAGCGCGCCGTCAAGGAAGAAGGCCAGCACCTGCTCGGCTGGCGCGACGTGCCGGTCGACAATTCCGACCTCGCCGAGCCGGCGCGCAAGCTCGAGCCGGTGATTCGTCAGGTGTTCATCGGGCGCGGGCGCGGCATCACCGTGACCGACGCGCTGGAGCGCAAGCTCTACGTCATCCGCAAGAGCGCCAGCCACGCCATCCGCGCCCTCAAACTCGAGCACGGCCGCGAGTACTACGTGCCCTCGATGTCGGCGCGCACCGTGTGCTACAAGGGCATGCTGCTCGCCTACCAGGTGGGCGAGTACTACCTCGACCTCAAGGACGCGCGCGTCGAATCGGCGCTGGCGCTGGTGCACCAGCGCTTCTCGACCAACACCTTCCCGTCCTGGGACCTGGCGCATCCGTTCCGCATGATCTGCCACAACGGCGAGATCAACACCGTACGCGGCAACCAGAACTGGATCCGCGCGCGCCAGGGGGCGATCTCCTCGCCGATCCTGGGCAAGGACCTGGACAAGCTGTGGCCGCTGATCTACGACGGGCAGTCGGACTCGGCCTCGTTCGACAACGCGCTCGAGCTGCTGGTGATGGGCGGCTACTCGGTGGCGCACGCGATGATGATGATGATCCCGGAGGCGTGGGAGAACCACACGCTGATGGATCCGGCGCGGCGCGCGTTCTACGAGTATCACGCGGCGATGATGGAGCCCTGGGACGGTCCCGCCTCGATCGCCTTCACCGACGGGCGGCTGATCGGCGCGACGCTCGACCGCAACGGCCTGCGGCCCTCGCGCTACATCGTCACCGACGACGACCTGGTGATCATGGGCTCCGAGTGCGGCTGCCTGCCGGTCCCCGAGGAGAAGATCGTCAAGAAGTGGCGCTTGCAGCCCGGCAAGATGTTCCTCGTCGACTTGGAGAAAGGCCGCATCGTCGACGACGCCGAGCTGAAGGAATCGCTTGCCAGCGCCCGGCCGTACGCCGAGTGGATCGAGCGCATCCGCGTCAAGCTCGACGAGGTGGAGAGCGAGAAGACGCCGCCGCTCAAGTCCTCCGTGCGGCTGCTCGACCGCCAGCAGGCGTTCGGCTACACGCAGGAGGATCTGAAGTTCCAGATCGCGCCCATGGCGGCTGCCGGCGAAGAGCCGGTCGGCTCGATGGGCAACGACGCGGCGCTGGCCGTGCTCTCCAAGAAGGACAAGACGCTCTACCACTACTTCCAGCAGCTCTTTGCGCAGGTCACGAACCCGGCGATCGACCCGATCCGCGAGGAGCTGGTGACCTCGCTCGTCAGCTTCATCGGCCCGAAGCCGAACCTGCTCGGCATCGACGAGCAGAACCCGCCGCTGCGGCTCGAAGTGTCGCAGCCGGTGCTCGACTTCTACGAGATGGAGAAGATCCGCCACATCGAGCGCTACACCGGCGGCAAGTTCCGCTCGCTCGAACTGGACCTGACCTACCCGGCCGCCTGGGGCGCCACCGCGATCGAGGCGCGCCTGGCGTCGCTCTGCGCGCAGGCCGAGGACGCCGTGCGCTCGGGCTATTCGATCATCGTCGTCTCCGACCGGCTGGTCGACGCCGAGCGCGTGCCGATCCCGGCGCTGCTCGCGCTCTCGGCGATCCACCAGCACCTGGTGGCGCGGGGCCTGCGCACCAGCGCGGGGCTGGTGGTGGAAACGGGCTCGGCGCGCGAAACGCACCATTTCGCCCTGCTCGGTGCCTACGGCGCGGAAGCCGTGCACCCCTACCTCGCCCTGGAAACCATTCTGGCGCTGCACCCTGACGACAGCGCGGCCGGGTCCAAGGCGATCAAGAACTACGTCAAGGCGGTCGGCAAGGGCCTGAAGAAGGTGATGTCCAAGATGGGCATCTCGACCTACATGTCCTACACGGGCGCGCAGATCTTCGAGGCCGTCGGCTTGAAGCGCGAGCTCGTCGAGCGCTACTTCACCGGCACCAGCTCGGCGGTCGAGGGCATCGGCCTCACCGAGGTGGCCGAGGAGGCGCTGCGCGTGCATCGCGCCGCGTTCGACCCCGATGACCCGCTGCTCGCGCGCGCGCTCGACGCGGGCGGCGAGTACGCGTGGCGCGTGCGCGGCGAGGAGCACATGTGGACGCCGGACGCGATCGCCAAGCTGCAGCACGCGTCGCGCCAGAATTCGGCCAAGACCTACCGCGAGTATGCCGAGCTGATCAACGACCAGTCGCGGCGCCACCTGACGCTGCGCGGGCTGTTCGAGTTCCGTTTCGGCGACCGCACGCCCGTGCCGATCGAGGAAGTCGAGCCGGCGGCCGAGATCGTGAAGCGCTTCTCCACCGGCGCGATGTCGCTCGGCTCGATCTCGACCGAGGCGCATACCGTGCTCGCCATCGCCATGAACCGCATCGGCGGACGCTCCAACACGGGCGAAGGCGGCGAGGACACGGCGCGCTACGCCCCGGTCAAGGCGGGCGAAACGATGATGAGCCGCCTGGGCAAGAAGCGCGTCGAGGTGGACATCCCGCTGCGGGAGGGCGATTCGCTCAAGTCGAAGATCAAGCAGGTCGCTTCGGGCCGCTTCGGCGTCACCGCCGAGTACCTCGCTTCTTCGGAGATGATGCAGATCAAGATCGCGCAGGGCGCCAAGCCCGGCGAGGGCGGGCAGCTGCCGGGGCGCAAGGTCTCGGAGTACATCGCGGAGCTGCGCTACTCGACGCCGGGCGTCGAGCTGATCAGCCCGCCGCCGCACCACGACATCTACTCGATCGAGGACATCGCGCAGCTCATCCACGACCTGAAGAACGCGAATCCGCAGGCCGCGGTGAGCGTGAAGCTGGTGTCGGAAGTAGGCGTGGGCACCATCGCGGCCGGCGTGGCGAAAGCGAAGTCCGACCACGTCACCATCTCCGGGCACGACGGCGGCACCGGGGCTTCGCCCTGGTCTTCGATCATGCACGCGGGCACGCCCTGGGAGCTCGGCCTGGCCGAGACGCAGCAGACGTTGGTGCTCAACCGCCTGCGCGGCAGGATCGCCGTGCAGGTCGACGGGCAGCTGAAGACCGGGCGCGACGTGGTGATCGGCGCGCTGCTCGGCGCCGACGAGTTCGGCTTTTCCACCGCGCCGCTGGTGGTCGAGGGCTGCATCATGATGCGCAAGTGCCACCTCAACACCTGCCCGGTGGGCATCGCCACCCAGGACCCGGTGTTGCGCCGCAAGTTCGAAGGCAAGCCCGAGCACGTGGTGAACTACTTCTTCTTCGTCGCCGAGGAGGCGCGCGAGCTCATGGCCAAGCTCGGCGTGCGCACCATGAGCGAGATGATCGGCCACGCGGAGCTGCTCGACATGAAGAAGGGCGTCGAGCACTGGAAGGCGAAGGGGCTGGATTTCTCGCGCGTGTTCAAGATGCCGCAGATGCCCGCGGGCGTGGCGCGGTTTCACTGCGAGACCCAGGACCACGGCCTCGCCAAGGCGCTCGACAACCGCCTCATCGAGCTCGCCGCGCCGGCGCTCGAGCGCGGCGAGAAGGTGGCGATCGAGATGCCGATCCGCAACATCAACCGCACGGTCGGCACCATGCTCTCGGGGCGCATTGCGGCGCGCTATGGGCACGAAGGGCTGCCCGACGAGACCATCCACCTGCGCTTCGCCGGCTCGGCGGGGCAGAGCCTGGGCGCGTTCCTCGCGCGCGGCGTGTGGATCGACCTGATCGGCGACACCAACGACTACTGCGGCAAGGGGCTTTCGGGCGGGCGCATCTCGGTGCAACCCTCGTCCAAGTTCCGCGGCGAGCCGACCGAGAACATCATCACCGGCAACGTCGTGCTGTACGGCGCGATCGCGGGCGAGGCGTATTTCCGCGGTGTCGCCGGCGAGCGCTTCGCCGTCCGGAACTCGGGCGCGCAGGCCGTGGTGGAGGGCGTGGGCGATCACGGTTGCGAGTACATGACCGGCGGCACCGTGGTGGTGCTGGGCGGCACGGGCCGCAACTTCGCCGCAGGGATGTCGGGCGGCATCGCCTACGTGCTCGACCTCGACGGCGAGTTCGCCAAGCGTTGCAACCCGGCGATGGTCGAGCTCGAGCCGCTGCTCTCGGAGGCCGAACAGCCCGCCCGGCTCGCGCGCGAGCTGTGGCATGGGGGGGAGGCCGACGAGGCGATCGTGCGCCGCCTGGTCGAGCGCCACGCGCGCTTCACCGGCAGCGCCCGCGCGGCGCAGGTGCTCGAGCGCTGGGCCGAGTACCGGTCGCGGTTCGTGAAGGTGTTCCCCAAGGAGTATCGCAGGGCGCTCGGCGAGCTGGCGGCGGCGCAGCGGAAAGTCGCGGCGTAGATGGGCAAAGTCACGGGGTTCCTCGAGTACGAGCGGCTCGAGGAGGCGCACGAGGCGCCGGAAGCGCGCAAGAAGCACTATCGCGAGTTCTACGCGCGCCTGTCGGACGAGGACGCCAAGATCCAGGGCGCGCGCTGCATGGACTGCGGCATCCCGTTCTGCATGAGCGGCTGCCCGGTCAACAACCTGATTCCCGACTGGAACGACCTCGTGTACCGCCAGGACTGGAAGGCGGCGATCGAGACGCTGCACTCGACCAACAACTTCCCGGAGTTCACCGGCCGCATCTGCCCGGCGCCCTGCGAGGAAGCGTGCGTGCTGCGCATCAACGAGGATCCGGTCGGCATCAAGTCGATCGAGCACGCGATCAGCGACCGCGCCTGGGATGAAGGCTGGGTCGCGCCGCAGCCGGCGGCGCAGCCGAGCGGCAAGAAGGTCGCGGTGATCGGCTCCGGTCCCGCGGGCCTGGCCTGCGCGCAGCAGCTGGCGCGCGCGGGGCACGCGGTGACGGTGTACGAGAAGAACGATCGCATCGGCGGGCTGCTGCGCTACGGCATCCCGGACTTCAAGATGGAGAAGTGGCTGATCGACCGGCGCGTCGAGCAGATGAGCGCGGAGGGCGTGGAGTTCCGCGTCAACCGGGTGGTGGGCGGGGCGCCGGTGGGCGCGGGCAACCCGCAGGCGCGGCCGGTGGATGCGAAGAAGCTGCTGGCCGAGTACGACGCCGTGGTGCTGGCGGGCGGGGCGGAGGCGCCGCGCGACCTGCCGGTGCCGGGTCGGGACCTGAAGGGCATCGAGTTCGCGATGGATTTCCTGCCGCTGCAGAACCGTCGCGTCGCCGGCGACAAGAACGTGGGCGAGCTCTGGGCCACCGACAAGCACGTCGTGGTGATCGGCGGCGGCGACACCGGCTCGGACTGCGTCGGTACTGCCAACCGGCACGGGGCGAAGTCGGTCAGCAACTTCGAGCTGCTGCCGATGCCGGCCGACGTCGAGCGCAATCCGGTCTGGCCCTACTGGCCGACGCGCCTGCGCACCTC
>JBFFZT010000047.1:0-8110 GCA_041568535.1 Burkholderiales bacterium
CTGTCCACGCACGTGAGCGTCCTGCCCGACGCGAGCGAGCCGGACTGGCTGGCCCGGGTGGCGCTCGGCGAGCACGCCCGGGCGCCGGCGGCCGAGGCGGATCTGCTGGCGGTCATCGCGCGCCGGCATACCTACCGCAAGCGCTTCGCGCAGCAAACGGTGGCGCCCGACGTGCTGGCGCAGCTTGCCCAGGCCGCGGCCGCGGAAAGCGCCTGGCTCGAAGTGCTGTCCACGCAGGAGCGACGCCACGGCGCGGCGGCCCTGGTGGCCGAAGGCGACGCCGCGCAGTGGTCGAACCCGAGCTGGCGGCGCGAGCTCGCCGCCTGGATGCATCCGCGCCGGCGCGGCGACGGCCTCGCCTTGCCGGGGCTGGCGGTGCCGATCGCGCAGGTCGTCGTGCGCACCTTCGACATGGGCGAGGGGGTCGGCGCCAAGGACCGCGAGCTCGCCGACGCATCGCCGGTGCTCGCGGTGCTCGGGACCGAGGGCGACACGGCGGCGGACTGGCTGCGCGCCGGCCAGGCGTTGCAGCGCCTGCTGCTCGAAGGCGTGCGCCACGGCCTTCAGGCCTCGTACCTGAACCAGCCGGTGCAGGTGAGCGCGCTGCGCCCGCGGCTGCAGCAGCTCGCCGGACGCACGGTTCCGCAACTGCTGCTGCGCCTCGGCATCCCGGCGGAAGAGATACCGGCGGCGCCGCGCCGGCCGCTTGCCGACGTGATCGACGAGGAATAATTCGCCGATGCTGTGGCTGAAGCTCGTCGCCGGCGCGCTGGCGCTCGTCGCCATCGCTGTCGCTGCCGCCAGCGTGTACGGCGCCTGGCGCTGGGACGCCGGCACGCGCGCGCTGCGCGCGCGCCTCGATGCCGGCCGCCAGACCGTGCGTCCCGCCCGCTACGACGCGCGCGAGCTCGAGGGGCTGCCTGCGCCGGTGCAGCGCTACTTCCGCGCCGTGCTGAAGGACGGCCAGCCGATGGTGGTGGCGGCGCGCATGGCGCACGCCGGCACGTTCAACGCGAGCGAGACCGGCGAGCAGTGGAAAGCCTTCACCTCGACGCAGTACGTCGTCACGCAGCGCCCGGGATTCGACTGGGACGGGCGCATCGCCATGCTTCCGGGTCTGCCGGTGCGCGTGCACGATGCGTACGTGAGCGGCGAAGGCATCCTGCACGCAACGCTCCTCGGTCTGATCACGCTCGCGGAGCTGCGCGGCACCGCAGAGATGGCCGAGGGCGAGCTGATGCGCTATCTCGCCGAGTCGCCGTGGTATGCGACGGCGCTGCTGCCGAGCCAGGGCGTGCGCTGGGCGCCGGTAGATGATTCCTCGGCGCAGGCGACCCTGCGCGACGGCGAGGCTAGCGTAACGCTCCTGTTTCGCTTCGATGCGCAGGGCCTGATCGCCTCGGTGCGCGCCGAAGCACGCGGCCGCATGGTCGAGGGCAAGGTCGTGCCCACGCCCTGGGAGGGCCGCTGGCGGAACTATGAAGTGCGCGAGGGCATGCGCGTGCCGCGCGAAGGCGAGGTCGCCTGGCTGCTGCCCGGCGGCGCCAGGCCGTACTGGCGCGGGCGCCTCACCCGGCTGGAACACGAATTCGGCCGTTGACGTGGATCAAACAGGCGTCCGTCCTGCGCGCTAGCCTTTAAAGGTTAGCCGAGGAGGACCCGATGGCAACGCCCACCGACAAGACCATGATGGAAGCCTGGAAACGCCAGGTCGACGCCGCGATGCGCCTGACCGAGGTGGTGATCGAAGGCTCGCAGCGCATGCGCGAGATGCAGATGGAGGCAGCCACGACCGCGCACGCCGACGCGGTCGCCACGCAGAAGGCGCTCGCCGCCGCCAGCAGCCCCGACGAGCTGATGCGCGTGCAGACCGAGTGGCTGGCCGCCAACCAGCAGAAGTCGATGCAGTACTGGAAGCGCCTCTACGAGACCGCGGCCGAAACCAACGCGCAGCTGATGAGCTGCCTGCGCGACTCGATGCCGAAGTCGAACTGACGGAGCAACGCGATGCCCGCGAAGCAGCTGCTGTTCGGTGAAACTGCCCACGCCCGGCTGGTGAAGGGCATGAACACGCTCGCCGACGCGGTGCGCGTCACCCTTGGCCCCAAGGCGCGCACCGTGGTGCTGGAGAGATCCTGGGGCGCGCCCACGGTGATCAACTCGGGCGTGATCGTCGCCAAGGAGATCGAGCTCGCCGACCCGTTCGAGAACATGGGCGCGCAGATGGTGCGCGAAGTGGCGGCGAAGACCTCGGAGATCGCGGGCGACGGCACCACCACGGCGACGCTGCTCGCGGCCGGCATCGTCAACGAGGGCATGAAGTACGTCACCGCCGGCATGAACCCGATGGACCTGAAGCGCGGCATCGACCTGGCGGTCGTGGAGGTGGTCGAGGAGCTCAAGCGCATGGTCAAGCCCTGCGCCACGCCGAAGGAGATCGCGCAGGTCGGCGCGATTTCCGCCAATAACGACGCCTCGATCGGCGAGATGATCGCGGCCGCGATGCAGAAGGTCGGGCGCGAGGGCGTGATCACCGTGGAGGACGGCAAGGGCCTCGCCAACGAGCTCGAGGTGGTCGAGGGCACGCAGTTCGACCGCGGCTTTCTCTCGCCGTACTTCATCAACAGCCCGGAGAAGCAGCGCGTGGTGCTCGAGGACGCGCTGGTCCTGCTGTACGACAAGAAGATCTCCGCCATCCGCGAGCTGCTGCCGCTGCTCGAGCACGCGGCCAAGGTGGGCAAGCCGCTGCTCGTCATCGCCGAGGAGGTGGAAGGCGAGGCGCTCGCCACGCTGGTGGTGAACACGCTGCGCGGCGTGATCAAGTCCTGCGCCGTCAAGGCGCCGGGGTTCGGCGACCGGCGCAAGGCGATGCTCGAGGACCTTGCGGTGCTCACCGGCGGCCAGGTGGTCGCGGAGGAAGCGGGCCTCACGCTCGAGAAGGCCGAGCCGACGGTGCTCGGGCGCGCGCGGCGCGTCGAGATCGACAAGGACGACACCACGCTCATCGGCGGCGCGGGCGAGCCGCAGGCGATCGATGCGCGCGTGGCGCAGATCAAGCAGCAGGTGGAAGAAGCGACGAGCGACTACGACAAGGAGAAGCTGCAGGAGCGCGCCGCCAAGCTCTCCGGCGGCGTGGCGCTGATCCGCGTCGGCGCGGCCACCGAGACCGAGATGAAGGAAAGGAAGAGCCGCACCGAGGACGCGCTGCACGCGACGCGCGCCGCGGTCGAAGAGGGCGTGCTGCCGGGCGGCGGCGTGGCGCTGCTGCGCGCGCGCAAGCGCCTCGCGGGCCTGCACGGCGCGAACGCCGACCAGGACGCCGGCATCCGCATCGTACTGCGCGCGCTGGAGGATCCGCTGCGCCAGATCGTGCGCAACTCGGGCGACGAGCCCGCGGTGGTGGTGCAGCGCGTGATCGACGGCGAGGGCAACTTCGGCTACAACGCGGCGAGCGGCGAATACGGCGACCTGGTGCAGATGGGCGTGCTCGACCCCTGCAAGGTGACGCGCACCGCGCTGCAGAACGCCTCGTCGATCGCCGGGCTGGTCCTCACCACCGACTGCATGATCGCGCGCGCGAGCGAGGCACCGCCTGCCGCCGACTCGGAAATGCCGCAGTAGCTAGCCCGGCCGGGGCACCCACTCGAACGTGGCGCGCACGTAGTCGGTGCCGCGCCGCACCGCCTGCAGGCCGCGCAGGTAGCGCGACTCGGACCCCAGCGTCGCCTCGAAGATGCGGCCTTCCCACCAGGCCTCCGGCGGCAGCAGCAGGTTGGGCGGCGGCGAGCCGGCGGCGCCGTCCGCGAGGACGATGGCGTGCACTTCGTCGTAGGCGAACTGCCGCGACGCGGCGTCGGACATGGCCGCGTCTTCGCCCAGCTCATGCACCGGGCGCAGCGGCAGCGCCTGGGGCTTGCGGCTCAGCACGGCGATGTCGGCGCGCCGGCTGGCGCCGGGCTCGGCGCGCATGCGCCGGATCATGCCGATCCAGCACTCGCCGCCCTGCATCGTGAGGCCGACCATCTCGCCGCACTTGGCCCAGGCGCCGCCGGCCGGCGGGATCTCCGCGCCCAGCTCGTTGCCGCCGGCGTCGCGCAGCACCCAGTCCTCGAGGGCCGGGGGCGCGCCGTCCGCCGCGTCCGCGAACGCGAGCTCGCGCTTGCCGGAAGCGTCGCCGGCAAGCTGCTTCCAGAGCTGCGCGTATCGATGCAGGACCTGCACGCTGCCGCTCGCGCTCGTTCGCGCCGCCGGCGCGTAGGGCGACTTGGCGCGCCAGAACATCAGCAGATGCTGCACGGCCGACACCTGGGCGCCGGGCGCGATGTCGGCGCCGAAGTACCGGATGCGCTCGAACCGGGACGCCGCCAGCTCCTTGCCGATCCGTTCGAGCGCGTCGAAACCGACCCCCGGGCCGAAGTAGCGCACCGCCGTTCCCGCGCCCGCCGCGCGCTCGCCCGCCCGCCACGGCGGCGCGTCGCTCGCCGGGTCGAAGCAGAACGGGTTGTCGGCGACGCCGGGGGCGCGCAGCGTGAACTGGCTGCCCAGCTGCTCGATCACGCGGTCCGCGACCTCGATGTGCTCGGGCGCCATCATGTCCGGCGCGCTCACCTGCAGCATGAGCAGGCGCAGCAGCTCCTGCTCTGCGGTGACGATGGTGCGCTGGTCCGCGTGCGCCTTGGCCGGAAACAGGGCGCAGCCGGCCTTCTCCGCGTGCGCGTGCACCGAGTAGGCGAGGCGCCACAGGCTGCCCGGCACGCTGGCGTAGTGCACCAGGCAGATCTTCGCCAGCCGGCGGCACGCGCCCAGGGCGCGCGCCGCGCTCACCGCGGCCTGCTGCCGCAGGCCGCGCTCGGTGAGCGCCGCGTTGGCCAGTGCCTCGGCCGAGGCGCAAAGGCCCTGCGTCAGGCTGGTCTGATAGCGCAGCAGGGATTTCCAGGTGGATTCGCGCGCCGCCTGCCTGCCCTCCGGGCTGGCGAGGTACTGCGCCAGCAGCGCGGTCACGTGCGCGGCGCCCGCGTCCTCGATGCGCGCGAGGATCGCGCTCCTCGCCTTCGGATCGGGTTCGGCGGCGTAGGTCTTCGGCGCGAGCCAGCCGCTCAGCTGATTCAGGGTGGTGTCCGGATCGGCCCCGCGCAGGCCGGACAGGAATCCCGCCGCCGGGTCGGCTTCGTCGCCGGCCTTCGGTTCAGTACTTCTCTTCGCCCACTCGAGCACGTCCAGCATGTCGCGGCCTCCACGGCTACCGCGATGCTAGATGCGCTCGCCGCAGGCGGGGCAACTGCGTGGCGCGCACTGGGCAATAGTTGGAGGGGGCGCCGTGCGATTCGTCACCAAACGCGTCGAAATGCTCGTGGCGCCGGGCCATGGGTGGCAATGGAGAGGGAACAGTCGCTTGACGCAGGTCAAATGTGGCCCGGCGGCCGGGGGCATGATGGGTGCAGGAACCCGGAGCCAAAAAATGAGCTACAAGACCATCCTCGTACACCTCGACCATCGCCCGCGCAGCGCCGAGCGGCTCGGTCTCGCGTGCAGCCTCGCGGGCGAATTCGACGCCCACGTCGTGGGCCTGTTCGCGCCCGGCGGCTCGCGCCTGCCGTCCTACGTGGAGGCCGAAGGCGGTCCGACGCTGCGCGAGCTGCTCGAGGAGCGGCGCAAGGAGGTGCTGCACGAAGCCGAGCGGCGCTTTCGCGAGATCACGCAGCGCAACGGCGGCGAGCGCACGGAATGGCGCACCTCGCAATCGGATCCGGCCGCCGCCGTCCGGCTCTCGGCGCGCTACGCCGACCTGGTGGTGGCGGGCCAGCCCGAAGCGAACGACGAGGGCGAGCTGCGCGGGCTGGCCGACGAGCTGGTGTTCTCCGCCGGCCGGCCGGTGCTGTTCGTGCCCTACGCCGGGCGCTTCCCGGCGCTCGGCAAGCGCGTGCTGGTTGCCTGGGACGCGGGGCGCGAGGCGGCGCGTGCGGTGACCGACGCGCTGCCGCTGCTGCAGCGCGCGCAATCGGTCGAGGTCTGCGCCTTCGATCCGGAGAAGAGCCGCCGCAATCACGGCGCGCAGCCCGGGGCCGATGTCGGCCTGTTTCTCGCGCGCCACGGCGTGAAAGTGACGGTGACGCGCCAGAGCGGCGCGGATTACGAGGTCGGCGCGCAGATCCTTTCGCGCGCCTCGGATGTCGGCGCCGAGCTGATCGTGATGGGCGCCTACGGGCACGCGCGCGTGCGCGAGATGGTGCTGGGGGGCGTCACGCGCACCCTGCTCGAGTCGATGACGGTGCCGGTGCTGATGTCGCACTGATTTCGCGGCGTGCCGGTAGAATGGCCGGCCGTGAGATCCATCGTCGAATCGGTGCTGCGTCGGGCCGGGGAGCGCTCCAGCGTTCCCTTCGCCGTGCGCTTCGCGGGCGGCGGCGAGTGGCGCAGCCGCGAGGCGCCGCCGGCCTTCACCGTCGTTTTCAACCGCGCCGCGGCCTACGCGCGCATCGCCGCGTTCGGCCACATCGGCCTGCTGGAGTCGTATTTCGACGGCGACCTCGACATCGAGGGCAGCCTCGCCGCGGCGATGGCCGTGGGGCTGGAGGGCGGCGTCGCCGGCGCCAACCCGCTCGTCGGCGTGCGCAACCGCTGGCACGAGCTCCGGTTCTCCAACCGCGACTGGGGACAGGCGAAGAAGAACGCCGAGTTCCATTACGCGCTGGGCACCGAGTTCTACCGCTACTGGCTCGACGACCCGCACATGATGTACACCTGCGGCTACTGGAAGGAAGGCACGAAGACGCTGGAAGAGGCGCAGCAGAACAAGATCGACCACGTGGCGCGCAAGGTGCGGCTCGCGCCGGGCGAGACGGTGGTCGACATCGGCAGCGGCTTCGGCGGCTTCATGTTCCGCGCGCACGACAAGTTCGGCGTCAAGGTCACGGGCATCAACAACACCACCTCGCAGGTCGAGATGGTGCGCGCCGAGATCGCGCGCAAGGGCCTGCAGGGCTCGCTCGAGGTGATCGACACCGATTTCCGCGACGCGGCGCGCCAGTACGACAAGGTGGTGTCGATCGGCACGCTCGAGCACGCCGGGCGCGACGCGCTGGAGGAGGTGGTGCGCGCGCACGCCGCGTTCCTCAAGCCCGGGGGCCTCGGCATGCTGCACTTCATCGGCCACGTCGGGCACTTCCAGACCGAGTTTTTCATCCGCAAGCACGTGTTCCCGGGCGGGTGGATCCCGAGCCTCGCGCACACCATCGCCGCCATGGAGCGCGCCGGGCTCGAGGTGGTGGACATCGAGAACCTGCGCCGGCACTACGCGCTGACGCTGGATGCCTGGGGCGAGCGCTTCGACCGCAACTGGCCGAAGATCCAGGCGCTCGACCCGAAGAAGTTCGACGAGCGCTTCCGGCGCGTGTGGCGCGTGTACCTCTACGGCTGCGCCGAGATGTTCCGCTCGGCCACCGGCTACACGCACCTCTTTCAGATCGTGTTCTCCAAGGGCAACATCACGCGCAAGAACTATCCCATGAGCCGGGAGTTCCTCTACGAGCAGCGCGCATACCGCGAAGACGCAGGCGCTCAGCGCGCAGCTTAGCCGCGGCAGCGGCCCGGTCGCGCTCGCCAAGGGCACCTCGAACCTGTTCCGCGAGCGCGCCGCCGGCGCGCGCCGGCGCCTCGACGTGCGCGACTTCCGCGACGTGCTCGAGGTCAACGCGGCCGCCGGCTGGGTGGACGCCGAGGGCATGGCGTCCTACGAGGACCTGGTGCGCGGCTGCCTGGTGTGCGGCGCGATGCCCGCGGTGGTGCCGCAGCTCAAGACCATCACGCTCGGCGGCGCGGTGGCGGGCGTGGGCATCGAGTCGTCGTCGCACCGCCACGGCCTGGTGCACGACACCGTGCAGGAGATCGAGGTGCTGCTCGGCGACGGCTCGATCGTGCTCGCCACGCCGGACAACGAACACGCCGACCTGTTCTACGGCTTTCCCAATTCCTACGGCACGCTCGGCTACGCGCTGCGCGTGAAGGCGAAGGTCGTGCCGGTGCAGCCTTACGTGCACCTGACGCACGAGCGGTTCACCGACCCGGCGCGCTTGTTCGAGGCGCTCGGCGAGCGCCTGCGCGCGGGCGACGC
>JBFFZT010000048.1:0-8106 GCA_041568535.1 Burkholderiales bacterium
GCCTTCGACTGGCTGCACCGAATCGACCGTGAGGCGCAGCTCATTGAGCGCGGCCACCAGGCCCTCGCTGATCTCGCCGTGGCGCGCCTTGCCCGACTGCGCGACGCTCAGCAGCGCGACCAGGCGCGCGCCGAGGCCGTCGTGCATGTCGGCCATGATGCGGCGGCGCTCCTCGGCGAACGCCGTCTCGCGCTGCGCGCGGCGCAGCTCCACCTGGCTCGCCTCGATCTCGTGCGTCTTCTCGGCGACGCGGCGCTCGAGCTCGCGCCGGTACTGCGCCGTGGCGCGCATGCCCGCCTGCACGCGCTCGATGATCGGCGCCGCCGCGGCGAGCATGACGAAGGGCGGGGCGAAATAGACCAGGTCGGGACGGTCGAAATCGAGGATGCCCAGGCGCGCCGCCCAGTCGTGCAGCGGCAGCACGCAGGCGGCAAAGTCGGCGACCACCAGCAGCAGCACCGTCGGCTTGCTACGCAGCCGCGGCGCGAGCAGCAGCGGAACCGTCAGCAGCGCCGGCAGTACCGAGAACGCGACGCCCCAACCGAACCACGCGTGCGCCGCGGCCGCGCCCGTCGAGGAGATGCGCACGAACGCGTAGACCAGTACGATCCACAGCGCGCTCTCCAGCCACACGTGCCGGCGCCCCGCGATGCGCAGGTGCAGGATGAAGAACGGCACCAGGTAGCCGTGGTAGCGCATGAACAGGAGCCCCGTGCGCCAACCCTGGAATTCCGGGCGCCACATCGCGACGTACCACACGAGCGTCGCGGCGAGCAGCGTCGCGCCCGAGACCCCGTACCAGAACAGCACCGGGTCGCGCCCGGCGCGCAGCCACAGCCAGAGCGAGAGCAGGCCGATGGCGCCGAACGCGGCCACGAACAGGTTGCCGGTGTGCTCCTGCACCAGGCTGCGCATGGCGGCGTGCTCGGCGAGCGTGGCCGTGTCCCCGAGGTGGATGCGCGAAACGCCGTGAAAGCGCTTGGCATCGCCGCTCGCGAACAGGTGCAGCGTGTTCTCGCCGGTGCGCAGCAGCTCCGGCGGGATCGGGATGTGCACCGCGCTCAGCGGGACCCCCGGCCGGTAGACGTCGCTCAGCTTCCAGATCGGCTGCCGGTTGACGTAGACGGTGATCTCGCTCAGCGTCAGCTTCGGAAAGTACAGGCTCTGGCCGGCTTTCGGCGCGTGCTCGAGCTGGAAGGGCACCCGATACCACAAGGACGTGTACACCGGGGGCTGGTCGCGGAACCACAGGTGCGGCAGGGCCACCGGCGTCCACTCGAGCTGCTCCGCGGAGGAGAGCAGGCGCGACTGGCTCTCGTTGATCGACGCGCTGACGTACTCGGCGCGCTGAAACGTCAGCACGTCGGCGTGCGCCGCGCCGGCGAGCGCGAACAGCGCCGCGGCGAGCAGGCGCTTCACAGCAGCCTCCGCCGGTCGGCCTCGTACACGGCTTCGGTCTTGGAGTGCACCGCGAGCTTCTTGTAGATGTTCTTCAGGTGCGTGTGCACCGTCTGCACGGAAAGGTGCAGCAGGTCCGCGGTCTCGGCGTAGCTGAAGCCGCGCGCGATGGTGTTGAGGATCTCGGACTCGCGCGGCGTGAGCTGCGCGCGCGCCGGCTGCGCCGGCACCAGGCGCTTGAGCACCTGCCGCGCGATGAGCGGCGAGAGCGGCGAGCCGCCGCTCTTCAGGTGGCGGATGTCCTCGGCGATGTCGTGCTCGAGCGCGCCTTTGAGGAGGTAGCCGTGCGCGCCGGCCTCGAGCGCGCCGATGATGCTCTCCTCGTCGCCGAAGATCGTCACCACCAGGACGTCGCAGGACGGATGCACGGCGGCGATGCGCTTGACCACCTCGAGCCCGGGCATGTCCGGGAGCCCCAGGTCGACCAGGAACACGTCGGGCAGCGCCGACTCCAGGCCGGCCAGCGCCTCGGCGCCGGTCGCGTACTCGCCGACCAGTTGCAGCGACGCATCGCAGCGGATAGACGCTACAAGGCGCTTGCGCGCTTCGTCGTCGTCCTCGACCAGCGCGACCGTGACGGGCCCCGAACCTGGTGGCCTCTCCATCGCCGCCCTCCGCGGGCCACAGGGTACTCCTGGCGGGGCGCGAGCGGCTTACCCGAAAAAGGGGACAGACCCCATTTTTCTCATCTGCAATCGAGAAAAATGGGGTCTGTGCCCATCTGGCGCATTCAGTGCAGGCTGGGTTTCTTCAGGAAGTCGGTGCGGTCGATGGTGGCGAGGCGCATGTCCTGGCGCTTGCCGGAGCGCGCCACGGTGAGCGGCACCTCCACGCCGGCCGGGCCCAGCGCCCAGACGCGGCGGAACAGGTCGGCGAGCCCCTGCGGGGGCTCGCCCGCCACGCCCACCACGACGTCGCCGAGCTTGACCCCGGCGCGGTCGGCCGGCCCGCCGGAGGCAAGGCCCGCCACCACGAGCTTGGCCCCGATCTCCGTGGTGTACATGCCGAGCCAGGGACGCGCGGCGCGGCGCGAGCGCCCGCGCTTCACCAGGTCTTCCAGGATCGGCTCGAGCAGGTCCACCGGCACGAACATGTTGCCCTGGACCGCCTTGTCGTTGTGCTTTTCCTCGACCAGGAGCGAGCCGATGCCGAGCAGCCGGCCGTCGGCGCCGATCAGCGCCGTGCCGCCCCACTGCGGATGCGCGGGCGCGGCGAACAGCGCCTCGTCCAGCACGTACTCCCAGTAGCCGGCGAACTCGCGCTTGTCGAACAGCTGCGCCTTCAGCGCGTGCGCGCGCCCGCCGTGGCCGGCGACCATCACGTCGTCGCCGACCCGGGCGCGCGCCGCCGAGCCGCGCGCGAGCGGCGGGGCGCCCAGGCGCCCGAGCGGCATCACCAGCCCGAAACCGCTGACCTGGTCGTAGGCCAGCGGGTGGCCGGCGAGCACCGCGCCCTGCGCGGTGGTGATCCAGACCGAGCTCGCCTCGGTGACGAGGTAGCCGATGGTGAGGATCAGGCCGTCCTCGCCGATGACCACGCCGTTGCCGAGCCGCTCGGTGCCGAGGATCTGCGCGGTGAAGGCGTCCTCGGGCACCTCGACGCGCAGCAGCACCAGCGCGCCGAGCGCGCGCTCGAGGTCGAAGTCCCAGTCCTCCGGCCGCGGCCGCAGCTCGGAGGGAAATGCCCAGTCGCTCTCGCTCATGCGGGCACTGTTGCGTGCCCGCGCGTGCGCGTCAAGTACGGCGTTCAGGTGCCGGTGCGCTTGACCAGCACGCCCTGCGGGCCGCGCTCCATCATGCTGATCTCGCCCGCGAGCTCGGCGCCTTCCTCGACCTTGATCTTGGCGTAGCGGATCTTGCCCGAGACCTTGCCGGTGGCGTGGATCACGAGCTGCTTGCGCACGGTGAGGTCGCCCTCCAGCCGGCCGTGGATCTCCGCGGTGTCCACGGCCACGGTGCCGCTGAACACGCCGTTCTGCGCGATCTGCAGCACGCGCGAGTCGAGCGTCGCCTCGATGCGGCCCTCGACCACCAGCGTGTCGCAGTCGGTGACCTCGACGCCCTTCATCTTGATGTCCGGCCCGACGATGAGCTTGGCTTCCTTGCGCTCCTCGACCTTGTCCACCGCGGGCTTGGGCGCTTCCGCGGGCTTCGCGGCCTCGGCCGCGGGGGCCGGCGTCGCGGTCGGCAGCGGCGGCGTCGGGCTGCGGAAGAACGACTCGTTGCGGCGGAACAGGCTGTCTTTCTGAAGCATGGGAGTCTCCTGGAGGGGTTTATCGCCAGAAACCCCGCATGCATCGATCGTGCCTGTCATGAAGGCACCCAAAAACAAGGAGTTAACGAAGCAACTGGAGGCGCGCGCGTCGCCCGGCGGCGACGCGTTTCAGGCGGCGAATTCGCGCAGCACCCGTCCCGGTCGCCGCGAAAGGTCGCGCACGCCGTTCACCCACACGCCGTGCACGCCGACTGCGGGCGTGGTGAGCCGCGGATGGCCGCCCGGCAGGTCGAACACGCGCTGCTTCGGCCCGCGCCCGACCGTCTTCGCATCAAACAGCATCAAATCAGCGGCATAGCCCGGCTTGAGGGCGCCGCGGCCGCGGATGCCGAACAGCTCCGCGGGCGCGCTCGTGAGGTGCCGCACCGCCTCGGGCAGGCTGAGCGCGCCGCGCTCGCGCACCCAGTGCCCGAGCAGGTGCAGGCCGAAGCCGGCGTCGTTGAAGAAGGTGAGGTGCGCCCCGGCGTCGGAGAGCGACACCAGGCTCGCGGGATGGCGCAGCATCCGGGCGACCGCGGCCTCGTCCGAGTTGAGTAGCATGGCGTTGAACACCGTGTCGAGGTTTTCCGCGAGCGCGAGATCGAGCATCGCGTCGAGCGGGTCGCGCCCCGCCTCGCGCGCCAGCGCGCCGATCGAGCGCTGCTCGCATTCCTTGCGCGCCGACTGCACGACCTCGACCTGGTCCCACTGGCCGTTGAACAGGCGAAAGTGCGCCGGCTGCGACAGCTCGGCGCGTACGGCGTCGCGGAACGTCTTCTCCTTCAGCTTCGCCACGTACGCGGCGCCTTTCAGCGGCAGCGCCGGCTTCCACGACTCGAGCCCCTCGAAGGTGTAGGGCGAATGCAGCGTGAAGTCCATCGACAGCGGGCAGCAGGAAATCGCGCCCACCAGGCGATGCCCGCGCGCGTTCGCCTGCGCGATCGCGTCGAGGTCGGCGAACACCGCGTCCGGGTTGGTGCTGTTGTGCAGCAGCGCCGCGACCACCACCGGGCGGCTCGACTGCACGGCGAGCTCTTCGAGGAACGGGATCTTGGTCTGCCCGCCCTTGGTGAGCATGAACAGGCCCCGCCCGGCCTCCTTCAGCGCGCCGACCAGCGTGCGCAGCTCGGCGTCGTCGGCGAGGCGCGAAGGCATCGGCAGCCCGCCGTCGCCGTTGTGCGCGGGCGAGGTGCTGCTCGCGAACCCGATCGCGCCGGCGCGCATGCCCTCGAGCACCAGCGCGCGCATGCGTGCGACCTCCTCGGGCGTCGCCGCGCGCCGCGGCGCGTCGGCGCCCATCACGTAGGTGCGCACCGACGAGTGGCCGACGAAGCCGGCGACGTTGATGGCGCTGCCCTGGCGCTCGAGCATGTCGAAGTACTGCGGGATGGTCTCGAACTCCCAGCGGATGCCTTGGCGCAGCACTTCGAGCGACATGCCTTCGACCTGCGTCAGGTTCTTCATCACCAGCTCGCGGTCGGCGGGCTTGCACGGCGCGATGGTGAAGCCGCAGTTGCCGATCACCGCCGTGGTGACGCCGAGCGCGGGCGAGGGCGAGACCATCGGGTCCCAGGTGATCTGCGCGTCGTAGTGCGTGTGGTTGTCGATGATGCCGGGCATGAGCGAAAGGCCGCCGGCGTCCACCGTTTCCTTGCCCGAAAGGGATTTGCCGATCCCGGCGATCTTGCCGTCGCTGATGGCGAGGTCGGCCACGTAGGGCTCGCTGCCCAGGCCGTCGAGGATCGAGGCGTTGCGGATGACCAGATCGTGCATCCCCATATACTACCGGCCCATGGCAAACATCAAGGGCAAGGTCGCAGTCGTTACGGGCGCCGCCACCGGCATCGGCAAGGCCTGCGCCGACCTCCTCGCATCCCGGGGTTATACGATCGCCCGCCTGGACGTTCAGGCGGGCGAAAGCATTTCAGTCTGCGATGTGGCCGACGAGTCCGCGGTCGAGAGGGTGTTCAGCCAGCTGGATCGCATCGACGTCCTGGTCAACAGCGCCGGCATCGCCGTGCGCAAGAATGCGCTCGAGATCACGCGCGAAGACTGGGACCGTGTGATCGCGGTCAACCAGACCGGAACGTTCCTGTGTGCGCGCGCCGCGGGGCGCCGCATGAAGGAGCAGGGCGGCGGCGCGATCGTGAACCTCGCCTCGATCATGGGTTTCTCGGGGGGGCTGTTTCCGAATCCGGCGTACCAGGCCTCGAAAGGCGCGGTGGTGAACCTCACGCGCGCGCTGGCGCTGGAGTTCGCGCCGTATGGCATCCGCGTCAACGCGGTGGCGCCGACCTTCGTGCGCTCGAACCTCACGGTGCCGATCTTCTCCAATCCGGAATTGCTGAAGAAGGTGATGGACCACACGCCGCTCGGCGTGCTGCCGGAAGTCGAGGACATCGCGCAGGCGGTGGCGTTTCTCGCCGGGCCGGAAGCGCGCTGCATCACCGGCGTCACGCTGCCAGTCGACTCGGGCTACCTCGCGCGCTAGAGCCAGTCCGGGAAGGGCAGGCCCTTTTCCTTCAGAAACGCCGGGTTGAAGAGTTTCGACTGGTACCGCGTCCCGGAGTCGCACAGCACCGTCACCACGGTGTGGCCTGGGCCGAGGTCCCTGGCGAGCCGGATCGCGCCCGCCACGTTGATGCCGCTCGAGCCGCCGAGGCACAGCCCTTCCTCGCGCAGCAGCGAAAACACCAGCGGCAGCGCCTCGGCGTCCGGGATCTGGTAGGCGTCGTCGACCGGCGCGCCCTCGATGTTCTTGGTCACGCGCCCGAGGCCGATGCCCTCGGTGATCGAGGAGCCCTCGGACTTCAGCTCGCCGCGCTTGAACCAGGCGTACATCGCCGCGCCCATCGGGTCGGCGGCGGCGGTGCGGATCTTCGGGTTCTTCTCTTTCAGGAACCTGCTCGTGCCGGCGAGCGTGCCGCCGGTGCCGATGGCGCAGACAAAGCCGTCGACCCTGCCGTCGGTCTGGCGCCAGATCTCGGGGCCGGTGCCGCGGTAGTGGGCGTCGCGATTGGCGGTGTTGTCCCACTGGTTGGCCCACAGCGCGCCCAGCTCCTTGGCCACGCGGCCGGACACGTGCACGTAGTTGTTCGGGTCCTTGTACGGCACCGCCGGCACCTCGCGCAGCTCGGCGCCGCACAGGCGCAGCATGTCCTTCTTTTCCTGGCTCTGCGTCTCCGGGATGATGATCACCGTGCGGTAGCCGCGCGCGTTGCCGACCAGGGCGAGGCCGATGCCGGTGTTGCCCGCCGTGCCTTCGACCACCACGCCGCCGGGCCTGAGCGCGCCGCGCTGTTCCGCATCGAGGATGATGGAGAGCGCGGCGCGGTCCTTGACCGAGCCCCCCGGGTTGAGGAACTCGGCCTTGCCGAGGATCTCGCAGCCGGTGAGCGTCGAGGGCCCGCGCAGCCGGATGAGCGGCGTGTTGCCGACCGAGCCCACGAACCCGTCACGCGCATCCATGCCATATTGTGGCAAATCAAAGGAGGCCCCGCATGAAAGCCGCAGGCAGGATCTTTCTCACCGGCATGTTCACCGTGCTGCCCGTGCTCGCCACCGTATACCTGGTGGTCTGGCTGATCACCGGCGCCGAGCGCTTCGTCGGCAAGCAGCTGATGTGGCTGATCCCGGACGAGTACTACCGCACCGGGATGGGCCTGGTGCTCGCCCTCGCCGCCATTTTCCTGGTGGGGCTGCTGATGTACGCCTTGCTGTTCCGGCAGCTGTTCGGCTGGGCGGAGCGGCTGATGTTCGAGATCCCGCTGGTGCGCTCGGTGTACGGCGCGCTGCGCGACCTGTTCGGCCTGTTCGCCGAGCATGAGGACGAGAAGGCGATGCAGGTGGTGTCGGTGACGCTGCCGGGCACCGGCATGCGCGCGCTCGGCTTCGTCTCGCGCGCCGACTTCTCCGACCTGCCCGAGGGCGTCGGCCGCGAGGGCGAGATCGCCGTGTACCTGCCGATGAGCTACCAGATCGGCGGCTACACGCTGTTCATGCCGCGCGCGCAGGCGGTGCCGGTCGCCATGTCGCGCGAGGAGGCGATGAAGTTCATCCTCACCGCGGGGCTGAAATCGGCGCGGGGGGGCTGACTTGTGTCTGGCGTACGAGTTAAATACAGGCCCTATGGACCGTTTGTCGCCCTCGCCGACGCCGCGCGCCGCGCGCTGCTCGCGCGCCTGGCGAAAGGCGCGGGAGAGCTGGAAGGAGACGCAGCCGTGAACGAAGCGCTCGCCGCGCGCCTGCGCAAGGCGCTTGCCGGCCGGCGCGGCATCGTCGAGAAGAAGATGTTCGGCGGCGTGTGCTTCCTGCACCGCGGCAACATGCTGTGCGGCATGGGCGAGGACAAGTTCATGTTCCGCGTCGGCAAGGACCAGGACGCGGCGGCGCTCA
>JBFFZT010000049.1:0-8070 GCA_041568535.1 Burkholderiales bacterium
GCCGGGCATGCACGGCACCTACGAAACCAACATGGCGATGCAGAACTGCGACGTGCTGCTCGCCATCGGCGCGCGCTTCGACGACCGCGTCATCGGCAACCCGGCGCATTTCGCGCAGAACCCGCGCAAGATCGTGCACATCGACATCGATCCGTCGTCGATCTCCAAGCGCGTCAAGGTGGACGTGCCGATCGTCGGCAACATCCCGGACGTGCTGGACGAGTTGCTCGCCATTCTCAAGGCGGATGCGCGCCGGCCCGACGCGGCGGCGCTCAAGGCCTGGTGGCAGCAGATCGAGCAGTGGCGCGCGAAGGATTGCCTGAAGTACGACCGCAAGTCCGCGCTCATCAAGCCGCAGTTCGTGCTCGAGAAGCTCTACGAGGTGACCGGGGGCGAGGCCTTCGTCACCTCGGACGTCGGCCAGCACCAGATGTGGGCGGCGCAGTTCTACAAGTTCGACCGGCCGCGGCGCTGGATCAACTCGGGCGGCCTCGGCACCATGGGCTTCGGCCTGCCGGCGGCGATGGGCGTGCGCATGGCCAATCCTGGCGCCACGGTGGCCTGCGTCACCGGCGAGTCCTCGATCCAGATGTGCCTGCAGGAGCTTTCGACCTGCAAGCAGTACCGCCTGCCGATCAAGATCGTCAATCTGAACAACAAGTACATGGGCATGGTGCGCCAGTGGCAGCAGTTCTTCCACGGCAACCGCTATTCCGAGTCGTACATGGACGCGCTGCCCGATTTCGTGAAGCTCGCCGAGGGCTACGGCCATCGCGGCGTGCTGATCGACAAGCCCGCCGACGTCGAGCCGGCGCTGCGCGACGCCTTCGCGCGCAAGGACGAGCTGGTGTTCATGGACTTCATCACCGACCAGACCGAAAACGTCTATCCGATGGTGCCGGGCGGCAAGGGCATCACGGAGATGATCCTGTCCGAAGAGCTTTGATGCGCCATATCATCTCGATCCTGGTCGAGAACGAGGCCGGGGCGCTGTCGCGCATCTCCAACATGTTCTCGGCCCGCGGCTACAACATCGAGTCGCTGACGGTGGCGCCCACCGAGGACGCCTCGATGTCGCGCATGACGGTGGTCACCGCGGGCTCGGAGGACGTGATCGAGCAGATCACCAAGCAGCTGAACAAGCTGGTCGAGGTGGTCAAGGTCGTCGACCTGTCGGAGGCCGAGCACATCGAGCGCGAGATGATGCTGATCAAGGTGCGCGCCGGCGCCAAGGAGCGCGAGGACATGAAGCGCATGGCCGACATCTTCCGCGGCCGCATCATCGACGTCTCCGACAACACCTATACCATCGAGCTGACCGGCGAGGGCCGCAAGCTGGACGCCTTCATCCAGGCGCTCGACCAGGGCGCGATCATCGAGACGGTGCGTACCGGCGCGAGCGGCATCGGCCGCGGCAACCGCGTCCTGCGCGTATAACTGCAATTGAATGGGGACCGACCCCATTTGCTGAAACCCGGGGGAATTTCATGAAGGTCTATTACGACAAGGACGCCGACCTCTCGCTCGTCAAGGGCAAGAAGGTCACCATCATCGGCTACGGCTCGCAGGGCCACGCGCATGCGCTGAATCTCCAGGAATCTGGGGTGAAGGTGACCGTGGGGCTGCGCAAGGAAGGCGCGTCCTGGGACAAGGCGAAGAAGGGCGGCGTCAAGGTCGCCGAGCTGGCCGAGGCGATCAAGGGCGCCGACATCGTCATGCTGCTGCTGCCCGACGAGCACCACGCGCAGATGTACAAGGACGTGATCGAGCCGAACATCAAGAAGGGCGCCTCGCTCGCGTTTGCGCATGGCTTCAACATCCATTACGGCCTGATCCAGCCGCGCGCGGATCTGGACGTGTGGATGGTGGCGCCGAAGGCCCCCGGGCACACGGTGCGCTCGACCTATGCCGCGGGTGGCGGCGTGCCGATGCTGATCGCGGTGCACCGCAACCCGTCGAAGAAGGCGCGCGACTTCGCGCTCTCCTACGCCGCGGCGATCGGCGGCGGCAAGGCCGGCATCATCGAGACCGACTTCAAGGAAGAGACCGAAACGGATCTCTTCGGCGAGCAGGCGGTGCTGTGCGGCGGCTGCGTCGAGCTGGTGAAGGCCGGATTCGACACCCTGGTGGACGCGGGCTACGCGCCCGAGATGGCGTACTTCGAGTGCCTGCACGAGCTGAAGCTGATCGTCGACCTGATGTACGAGGGCGGCATCGGCACCATGAACTACTCGATCTCCAACAACGCCGAGTACGGCGAGTATGTGAGCGGGCCGAAGGTGATCGACGCGGGCACGCGCGCGCGCATGAAGGAGATCCTCGGTCGCATCCAGTCCGGCCAGTACGCGAAAGAGTTCGTGCTGGAGAACCGCGCCGGGGCGCCGGAGCTCCTCAGCCGCCGGCGCATGACCGCGGAGCTGCCGATCGAGAAGGTCGGCGCGCGGCTGCGCGAAATGATGCCCTGGATCCGCAAGAACCGCCTCGTCGATACGTCGAAGAACTGACGCCCGCGTAGTGCGACCGCCCTATCCGCACCCGCTCATCGCCCGCGAGGGCTGGCCGTTTCTCGCTGCCGCGGTGGCGGCCGCGCTGCTGGTGGCCCTCTTCGCCGGCTGGTGGTGGTCGGCGCCGCTGTGGCTCGCCGCGGCCTTCGTGCTGCAGTTCTTCCGCGACCCGGCGCGCGAGGTGCCCGAGGACCCGCGCGCGGTGGTGTCGCCGGCCGACGGGCGCATCGTCGCGGTGGAGAAGGCGCGCGACCCCTGGCTGGAGCGCGACGCGCTCAAGATCAGCGTGTTCATGAACGTGTTCAACGTGCACTCGAACCGCTCGCCGGTGGACGGCACGGTGCGCGAGCGCTGGTACCGGCCGGGCCGCTTCGTCAACGCGGCGCTCGACAAGGCGTCGCTGGAGAACGAGCGCAACGCGCTTGCGCTGCGCACGCCGGGCGGCAGCGACGTCACCTGCGTGCAGATCGCGGGACTGATCGCGCGGCGCATCCTGTGCTACGTCGCCGCGGGCGCCGACCTGAAGAAAGGCCAGCGCTTCGGCTTCATCCGCTTTGGCTCGCGCGTCGATGTCTACCTGCCGCTCGAGGCGCAGGCCGTGGCGGCGATCGGCGACAAGGTGTACGCTGCCGAGAGCGTGCTCGCGCGGCTGCCGGGCGATGGCTGAGTCCAGGGAACCGCAGAAGCAGGACTATCTCCCGGGCCTGGTGCCCCCGCGCGGCGGCGCACTGCGCCGGCGCGGCATCTACCTGCTGCCGAACCTGTTCACCACGGCGGCCCTCTTCGCCGGCTTCTACGCCATCGTGCAGGCGATGAACGGGCGCTTCGGCGAGTCCGCGATCGCCATCTTCGTCGCCGGCCTGCTCGATGCGCTCGACGGGCGCGTCGCGCGCCTGACGCGCACGCAGAGCGAGTTCGGTGCCGAGTACGACAGCCTCTCGGACATGGTGTCCTTCGGCGCCGCGCCGGCGCTGGTGCTGTACGTATGGGCGCTGCAGGACCTCGGCCGCCTGGGCTGGATCGCCGCCTTCGTGTACTGCGCGGGCGCGGCGCTGCGCCTGGCGCGCTTCAACGTCATGATCGACGTGGTCGACAAGCGCTACTTCCAGGGACTGCCGAGCCCGGCGGCGGCGGCGCTGGTGGCCGGCTTCGTCTGGCTCGCGCACGACAACAAGATACCGCTCACGGATTACGGTCTGCAGTGGGTGGCCGCGCTGCTCGCGCTGTACGGCGGGCTCACCATGGTCTCGAGCGTGCCCTTCTACAGCTTCAAGGACATCAATTTCAGGAAGAGCGTGCCGTTCTGGGCCATGCTGCTCATCGTCCTGGGCTTCGTGCTCGTTTCTTCCGACCCGCCGATCGTCCTGTTTCTGCTGTTCTGCGCCTACGGCCTTTCCGGGTACGTCATGTGGGCGCTTGGCAAGCGCGTCCGGCCGCGTCCTTGACGCCCGCGTGCGGCGCGCGCTATAGTGCCCCGCATGCAGCAGGCCAAGCTTCTCGGCACTCTTCTCCCGCTCGCGCTCCTCGCGCTGGGCGGTCTGCTGCTGCGCCTCGCGCGCGCACACTGACAACCCCAATTCGGCTGTACCCCTGACCGCCCACCCGGCGGCAAGGACTTTTCGCATTCCCACGAGGAGCGCACCATGAGCAAGGGCAAGTTGATCATCTTCGACACCACCATGCGCGACGGCGAGCAGAGCCCCGGCGCGTCGATGACCAAGGACGAGAAGCTGCGCATCGCGCGCGCGCTGGAGCGCATGCGCGTCGACGTGATCGAGGCGGGCTTTCCCGCGTCCTCCAACGGCGACTTCGAGGCGGTGCGCGCCATCGCCCAAGTGATCAAGGACTCCACCGTGGCCGGCCTGTGCCGCGCCAACGACCGCGACATCCAGCGCGGCATCGACGCCCTGAAGGGCGCCAAGTCCTGGCGCATCCACACCTTCATCGCCACCAGCGAGCTGCACATGGCCAAGAAGCTGCGCATGACACCCGAGCAGGTGCTGGAGCAGACCAAGCTCTCGGTGCGCTACGCGAAGAACGCCTGCGACGACGTCGAGTTCTCGCCCGAGGACGGCAGCCGCTCGGATCCGGATTTCCTGTGCCGGGTGCTGGAGGCGGCGATCAAGGAGGGCGCGACCACCATCAATATCCCCGACACGGTGGGCTATGCCGTGCCCGAGCAGTTCGGCGAGATGATCCGGCGCCTGCGCGAGCGCGTGCCGAACTCGGACAAGGCGGTGTGGAGCGTGCACTGCCACAACGACCTCGGCATGGCGGTGGCCAACTCGCTCGCCGCGGTGGTGCTCGGCGGCGCGCGCCAGATCGAATGCACGATCAACGGCCTCGGCGAGCGCGCCGGCAACACCTCGCTCGAGGAAGTGGTGATGGCCGTGCGCACGCGCAAGGACTTCTTCGACCTCGAGACGCGCCTCGACACCACGCAGATCGTGCCCACCTCGCGCCTCGTGTCGCAGATCACGGGCTTCGTCGTGCAGCCGAACAAGGCGGTGGTCGGGGCGAACGCCTTCGCGCACGCCTCGGGCATCCACCAGGACGGCGTGCTGAAGGCGCGCGAGACCTACGAGATCATGACCGCGTCCGACGTCGGCTGGTCCACCAACAAGATCGTGCTCGGCAAGCTCTCGGGCCGCAACGCGTTCAAGCAGCGGCTGAAGGAGATCGGCATCGAGCTCGACAATGAGGAGGCCTACAACAAGGCGTTCCAGCGCTTCAAGGACCTTGCCGACAAGAAGGCCGAGATCTTCGACGAGGACCTGCAGGCGCTGGTCGCCCAGGAAGCCGGCCGCTCCAGCGACGAGCACTGGCGCCTGGTGACCATGAACCAGGCGAGCGGCATGGGCGAGAAGCCGCACGCCAAGGTCGTGCTCGCGGAGAACGGCGCCGAGAAGAAGGCCGAATCGCAAGGCGACGGCCCGGTGGACGCGACCTTCAAGGCGATCGAGTCGGTGGCCAAGAGCGGCGCCGAGCTGCTGCTGTTCTCGGTGAACGCCGTCACGCAGGGCACCGAGTCGCAGGGCGAAGTGACGGTGCGGCTGTCGCGCGGCGGGCGTATCGTCAACGGGGTCGGCGCGGACACCGATATCGTGGTGGCCTCCGCCAAGGCCTACATCAGCGCGCTCAACAAGCTGGAGAGCAAGGTCGAGCGGCTCAACCCGCAGCACCAGCTGTGAGGCGAACCCAAGGAGTGAATATCATGAGCGAAGCCAAGCCGAAGCGGCCCGAAATCACCGTATCGACCGACGACCTCGAGCGTCTCGAGGGCCTGCTCGGCGAGTTGCGGGGCGGGGCGCCCGAGATCGCCGATGGCCTGCGCTCCGAGCTCGACCGCGCGCGCATCGTGGAGCCGTCCGAAGTACCCAAGGACGTGGTGACGATGAACTCGACCGTGCGCTTCACCGACGAGGAAAGCGGCAAGGAGTTCCAGCGCACGCTGTGCTACCCGGAAGAGGTGACTGGCGGCGAGGACAAGGTGTCGATCCTGGCGCCGCTCGGCAGCGCGCTGCTCGGGCTCTCGGTCGGGCAGCGCATCGACTGGCCGGTGCCCGGCGGGCGCATGGCGCGCATCCGCATCCTCGACGTCATGTCCAAGCCCGGGCGCGCGGGCGGGTAGCGCGCCGTGGCGCGGCCGCGCCGGACCTGGCTGTTCGTAGCCGGCGCCGACGAGGCGGCGCATGCCGCCGCCGCGCGCTCCGGCGCCGACGTCGTCATCCAGGAGCTGGAGGATTTCACGCCGCCCGAGCTGCGGCCGCGGGCGCGTGCGCTGGCGGCGGTGCTGTATGAGCGCTGGCGCGCCGCCGGGGCGCTCGCCGCCGTGCGCGTCAACCCGCTCGAGACCTGCGGGCGCGAGGACCTCGCCGCCGTCCTCGCCGGACGGCCGGACATCGTGCTGATGTCGAAGGTCGAGGCGCCGGAGCAGGTGCGGGCGCTCGCCGCGGCGGCACCGGGCGTGGCGCTGGTGCCGAACATCGAATCCGCGCGCGGACTGCTGAGGACGACCGAGATCGCGCGCGCCGATCCCCGCGTCGCCGCGCTCCTGGTGGCGAGCGAGGACATGGTGGCGGACCTCGGCACCAGCCGCAGCCGCGGCGGCGAGGAGCTCGCCTACGTGCGCCAGCGGTTTCTCGTCGAGTGCCGCGCCGCCGGCGTGGAAGCCATCGACTGTCCCTACACCTTCAGCGACGTGAAAGGCGCGGTCGCAGACGCGCGCTGGGCCAGGCGCATGGGCTATCGCATGAAGAGCCTGGTGGATCCATCGCATGCGAGGGCGGTGAACAAGGTATTCACGCCGGATGTCGCGGCCGCCGCGCGGATCGTCGCGGCCTTCGAGAAGGCACGCGCGCAGGGCAGGGACCGCGCGCGCGTCGACGGCGCGCTGGTCGAGGTGCCGATCTACGCCGCGGCTAAGCGGCTGCTCGAGTCAGCCGCGCGTACGCCACCGCCGAAACGAAGAACACGAGGCTGAGCGCGACCTCGCCCAGGGCGAGCGCCTGCGACAGGCCGCGCTCGCTCCAGCCGCGCATCACGCCCTCGGCGAAGTAGGCGAGGATCAGCATGCACGACCACTGGTAGGTGTAGCGCCGGCCGGCGAGGATGCCGCCGAGCGGCAGCGCGAGCGGCGCGGCCTTCAGCGCCAGCAGCGAGCCCCCGGGCGTGAGCGGCGCGAGCCACATCTCCCAGGCGAGGCACAGCACGAGGAGCGCGGCGAGGCTCGCCGCCGCGCTCAGGCGAAGCGCACGCAATGGATCGGGGGCAGCTGCGTCGACAGGCAGCGCCAGGAGTCGCCCTGGTTGTCCGACAGCCACAGCCCGCCGGTGGTCGAGCCGAAGGCCACGCGCTTTCCGGTGCGGTCGACATCCAGGCAATGACGGTAGACGAGGTCGTAGGCGGGCGCCTTCGGCAGGCCCTTGCGCAGCACCTGGAAGCTCTTGCCGCCGTCGCGCGTGCGCGCGACCACGAGCTTCGCGCCCACCGGCACGCGGCACTCGTCTTTCACCGCCGGGACGAACCACGCGAGATCCGGATCTTTCGGATGCACCGCGACCGCGAAGCCGAACTTGGAGGGACGTATCGCGGCCACGTCCTGCCAGGAGGCGGCGCCGTCTACGGAGCGGAACACGCCGTTGTGGTGCTGCACCCACATCACGTCGGGCCGGGCCGGGCACAGCACGAGCCGGTGGACGTCCTGCGCGTTCTGCTCGAACTTCAGCTCCGGAGGCATGTATTCCGCGTACATGCCGCGCGCGCAGATCGACCAGCTCGCGCCGCCGTCGCGCGTCTGCCAGGCGCCGCCGGTGGACACGCCCACCGTGATGCGCTTCGGGTCGAGCGGGTCGATGGCGATGGAATGCACGCCGGCGTGGTCATAACCGCCGCCGGTCCACTCCAGGCGTTCCGGCCGGTCCCACAGGCTGCGCACCAGCGTCCAACTGGCGCCGCGATCCGTCGACGTGAACACGCCCCCGGGGATGGTGCCCGCCCAGAGCCGCTGGCCGTCGGATTCCAGCGACCAGAGCTGCACCAGCTTCCACGGCGTCTTGTCTTTCGA
>JBFFZT010000050.1:0-8051 GCA_041568535.1 Burkholderiales bacterium
CGAGGCTTGCCCTTTGGCGGGACTGTCGAGACGGGCCAGCGCAGTCCCGTCCATGGCATACACCTGGCAGTGATCGTCCTTGCTGGCGCGGCTGCAGGCCACCAGGTAGCTCTGATCCGGCGAGAACGCGATTTGGTCGGCGATGGGCACCGGAAGACGCGGCAGGCTCGTTACCCGTTTGCCCAGAGGCGACCAGAGTTCGACGCCCCCTCCTGCCAGGGTTACAGCGATGAGATCATCGCCGGGGCTCAGGGCGACGCTCCAAAGGATCCCTCCCACCTGCATGGTTCGCAGCAGCCTGCCGTCATTGCTCCAGATCTTGACCTTGTTGTCTTTCGCCCCCGTGACGATGAAATCCCCGGAGTTCGAGTAAAGGATGCTCCGGACCTCCTGCGTATGCCCCGCCTGAGGAACGATCCCGGGCCCGGTCGCACGATCCCCGCTGTCCGCCAGGGCCGGTGACCGCGCACCGAAGCAGAACGCCGTGATCAGGACCGCTTGGAGGAGGAGTGATTTGCGCACTCGGGGATGTGCCCACTTCTAAATCACTGGCGCGCCCGGCGGGATTCGAACCCACGACCCTTGGCTTCGGAGGCCAATACTCTGATCCGCTGAGCTACGGGCGCTTTCTCAAGCTAAAATCATACCTTTATAAATGCACGCAGGCCACGCCGCATGAGCAAGCACGACGAGCATTCCTCCTTCATCAAGACGCCGCAGCAGCTGATCGTCGTCGTGCTGCTTTCGTTCCTGGTGCCGATCATCGGCATCCTGCTGCTGGTCAGCCTGGTGCTGAACAAGCCGAGCGCCGATCCCGCCGCGCTCGCCCCGCAGGCCGTCGCCGAGCGCATCCAGCCGGTCGGCCGCGTCGAATTCGGCGCCGCGGCCGCCGCGGGGCTGCGCACTGGCGAAGAGATCGCGAACGCCGCCTGCAACGCCTGCCACGTGCCGGGCGTCGCCAACGCGCCGAAGATCGGCGACGCGGTGGCCTGGGGCGCGGTGGCGAAGAAGGGCCTGCCCGAAATGCTGAAGACCGTGGTCGCCGGCAAGGGCGCGATGCCGCCGCGCGGCGGCGCCGCCGACGCCTCCGACGCGGAGCTGGCGCGCGCCATCGTGCACATGGCCACGCGCTCGGGCGTGAAGCTGAAGGAACCGGCCGCCGCCGCGGCCCAGAAGTAGCGCCGGAGCGCCGCGCGCCGGCGCGCATCGCCCGTGAACCTGCTCTTCATCATCGACCCGCCGGAAGAGCTCAAGGCGTACAAGGACACCACCGTGTGCATGATGCGCGCCGCGCAGCGCCGCGGCCATCAGGTGCACGTGTGCACGCAGGACGCGCTCGCCTGGCGCGCCGGGCCGGTCACGGCGCGCGTCACGCGCATCGCGCTCACCGACAACGACGAGGACTGGTTCCGCCGCGACGGCACGAGCGAAGGCGCGCTCAAGGACTTCGGGGCGGTGCTGATGCGCAAGGACCCGCCGTTCGACATGGAGTACGTGGCGAGCACCTGGCTGCTGTCGGAGGCCGAGCGCCAGGGCGCGCGCGTGTACAACGCGCCGCAGGCGCTGCGCGACCTGAACGAGAAGTTCGCCATCGCCGAGTACGCGCACCTCACGGTGCCCTCGCTCGTCACGCGCGACATGGCGCTGCTGCACGCGTTCGTCGACGAGCACCGCGACACGATCCTCAAGCCGCTCTCGGGCATGGGCGGCGCGGGCATCTTCCGCGTGCGCCGCGACGATCCCAACCGCAACGTGATCGTCGAGACCCTGGCGCGGCACGGCGCCGAGAGCGTGATGGCGCAGCGCTTCATCCCCGAGATCACCGCCGGCGACAAGCGCATCATCGTCATCGAGGGCAGGCCCGCGCCGTTCGTGCTGGCGCGCATCCCCAAGGCCGGCGAGACGCGCGGCAACCTGGCGGTGGGCGGCAAGGGCGTGGCGCAGCCGATCTCGAAGCGCGACCGCGAGATCGCCGAGATCATGGGCCCGCCGCTCGCCAAGCGCGGCATCCTGTTCGCCGGCCTCGACGTGATCGGCGACTGGCTGACCGAGGTGAACGTCACCAGCCCGACGTGCTTTCGCGAGATCCAGGACCAGACCGGCTACGACGCGGGCGAGGCGTTCATCGCGGCGCTCGAAGCGAGGCTCAAGCGGTGATCGGCGTGCTGGTCATCTCGCACGGCAACATCGGCTCGGCGCTGCTCGCGAGCGCGGCGCAGATCCTCGGCGCGCCCGCGCAGGCGGCGGCGCTCGGCGTGGCGCGCAGCGACGATCCCGAGATCGTGCTGGAGCGCGCGCGCGCGCTCGCCGCGCGCCTGGACACGGGCGAGGGGCTGCTCGTGCTGACCGACATGTTCGGCGCCACGCCCTGCAACGTCGCCTCGCGGCTGCTCGCCGACGGGCGCGTCGAGGGCGTCGCCGGCGTGTCGCTGCCGATGCTGGTGCGCGTGCTCTCCGGGCGCAACGGCTCGCTTGCGGCCGCGGTGCAGCGCGCGCTCTCGGGCGGCGCGGAGGGCGTGGTGCACATGAACTCGGACCGCTGCGGTGCCCAGCGCTGAGCTCACCGTCACCAACAAGCTCGGGCTGCACGCGCGCGCCTCGGCCAAGCTGACGCAGGTCGCGAGCCAGTTCTCCTCCGAGGTATGGCTGACGCGCAACGGCCGGCGCGTGAACGCGAAGAGCATCATGGGCGTGATGATGCTCGCCGCCGGGCGCGGCGCCGCGCTCACCGTCGAGGCCGAGGGCGCGGACGCCGAGGCGGCGCTCACCGCGATCCGCGAGCTGATCGCCGGCAAGTTCGGCGAGGACGAGTAGGCGGGTGAACTTCGTCCTGCACGGCTCGAGCGTCGCCTCGGGCATCACCATCGGCCAGGCGCACCTCGTGTCCACGGCGCGCCTCGAGGTGGCGCACTACACGATCCCGGAGCAGGCGGTGGCGGGCGAGATCTTCCGCTTCGACGCCGGCATCGCGCGCGCCAAGCAGGAGCTGGCGCAGCTCGAGAGCCAGATCCCGGCCGATGCGCCGGCCGAGTTCGGCGCCTTCCTCAGCCTGCACCGCATGATGCTCGAGGACTCGTCGCTGTCGCACGCGCCGCGCGACATCATCCGCGAGCGCCGCTGCAACGCGGAATGGGCGCTGGTGCAGCAGATGGAGACGCTCGAGGATCAGTTCGAGCAGGTCGAGGACGCCTACCTGCGCGAGCGCGGCGCCGACGTGCAGCAGGTGGTCGAGCGCGTGCTGAAGGCGCTGATGGGCCAGCGCACGCCGCTCGCGCCCAAGCTCTCCGACGAGCACAAGCTGATCGTGGTGGCGCACGACCTCTCGCCCGCCGACATGCTGCTGTTCAAGCGCCACGAGTACGGCGGCTTCGTCACCGACGTCGGCGGCGTCACCTCGCACACCGCGATCCTCGCGCGCAGCCTCAACATCCCGGCGCTGGTCGGCCTGCACCACGCGCGCCACATGATCCGCGAAGGCGAGCTGCTGATCGTCGACGGCGTCCAGGGCGTGCTGGTGGTGGACCCCGACCCGCTGGTGCTCGCCGAGTACCGGCTGCGCCAGTCGCAGCACGAGCTGGAAAGAAAGAAACTCGGGCGCCTGAAGAGCACGCCCGCGGCCACGCTCGACGGGACGGCGATCGAGCTGCACGCCAACATCGAGCTGCCGCAGGACCTGGACAAGGTGCACGAGTCGGGCGCGCAGGGCATCGGCCTCTTTCGCACCGAGTTCCTGTTCATGAACCGCAAGGACCTGCCGGGCGAGGACGAGCAGTACGAGGCCTACCGCGAGGTGGCGCGCAAGATGGCGGGCAAGCCGGTGGTGATCCGCACCCTCGACATCGGCGCCGACAAGGCGCTCGACGGCCACGTCGAGTCGATGCCCAATCCGGCGCTGGGGCTGCGCGCCATCCGCTATTGCCTTTCGGAGCCGCACGTCTTTCTGGCGCAGCTGCGCGCCATCCTGCGCGCCTCGCACCACGGCAAGGTCAGGATCCTCTTGCCGATGGTGGCGCACGCGCACGAGGTCGACCAGGCGCTGGTGCTGATCCGCCAGGCGCGCCAGCAGCTCGAGGAGCGGCGCCAGCCCCATGACAAGGCGCTCGAGGTGGGCGCCATGATCGAGATCCCGGCGGCGGCGCTCGCGCTGCCGATGTTCATCAAGCGGCTGGACTTCCTGTCCCTGGGCACCAACGACCTGATCCAGTACACGCTGGCCATCGACCGCACCGACGACGCCGTGGCGCACCTGTACGACCCGCTGCACCCCGCGGTGCTGCAGCTGGTGGCGCAGGTGATCCACGCGGCGCAGCGCGCCGACACGCCGGTGGCGGTGTGCGGCGAGATGGCGGGCGATGCTGCGCTCACGCGCCTGCTGCTCGGCTTCGGGCTGCGCAACTTCTCCATGCACCCGGCGCAGGTGCTGGCGATCAAGGAGCGCGTGCTGCGCACCGATCTTGCCGCCGCCGCGCCGCTCGCGCAGAAGGTGCTGCGCTCCACCGACGCGGCGAAGACGCGCGAGCTGCTCGCGCAGCTGAACGCCTGAAGAACAAGGACGCTCCCGATGCCCGGACCCCTCGACGGCGTGCGCGTGCTGGACCTCACCACCGTGGTGATGGGCCCGTACGCCACGCAGATCCTCGCCGACTTCGGCGCCGACGTGGTGAAGGTCGAGCCGCCCGAGGGCGACATCATGCGCTACGCCTGGCCGTTCCGCTCGCGCGGCATGGGCCACATCTACCTCAACGCCAACCGCAACAAGCGCGGCATCGTGCTCGATCTCAAGCAGGCCGCGGCGCGCGACGCGTGCCTCGCGCTGGCGAAGAAGGCCGACGTCCTGGTCTACAACATCCGCCCGCAGGCGATGGCGCGCCTGAAGCTCGGCTACGAAGAGGTGCGCGCGGTGAACCCGAAGATCATCTACGTCGGCGCCTTCGGCTACAGCCAGAACGGGCCCTACGCGGCCAAAGCCGCCTACGACGACCTGATCCAGGGCGCGGCCGGCCTGCCGTGGCTGCTGCGCGAGTCCGGCGCCGAGTCGCCGCGCTTCGTGCCGGCGACGATGGCCGACCGCACGGTCGGCCTGCACGTGGTGAACGCGGTGACCGCCGCGCTCTACGCGCGCGAGAAGACCGGCAAGGGCCAGCGCGTCGACGTCCCCATGTTCGAGAGCCTGCTGCAGACGGTGCTCGGCGAGCACATGGGCGGCTTCACCTTCGCGCCGCAGGTCGGCGCGGGCGGCTATACGCGCATGCTGTCGAAGTACCGCCGCCCCTACGAGACCAGCGACGGCTACGTCTGCGTCCTGATCTACAACGACAAGCACTGGAAGGCGTTCTTCAGGATGATCGGGCGCGACGACATGCTGGCCGACCCGCGCTTCGCCTCGGCCGAAGGCCGCAGCCAGAACTACGACGCCGTCTACGGCCTCGTCGCCGAGGAGATGACCAAGCAGAGCACCGCGCACTGGCTGGAGGCGTTCGAGCGCGCCGACATCCCGGTGCAGCGCATGAACAGCCTCGAGGACATCCTGCGCGACCCGCACCTCGCCGCCATCGGCTACTTCAAGCCGGTCGAGCATCCGAGCGAGGGCCAGCTGCTGTCGATGAAAGTGCCCTCGGACTGGTCCGAGACCCAGCCCGGCTACCGGCGCCACGCGCCGCGCTTCGGCGAGCACACGCGCGAGGTGCTGAAGGAGGCGGGCTACGACGACGCGCAGATCGACGCGATGGTGAAAAGCGGCGCCGCCCGGTTATAATTCCCCGACAGCGCCGATTTGATGTTCAGCTTGCGGGCGCTCTACAAATGCCGCTAAAGAGACCGGCCCGCAAAGCCCGTTCTCGCGAAAGCTGAACGGGCTTTTTGTTTTCGGTGGCGGAGGCGCATGGCGGGTTCGGTCGGCATCGTCGAGGCGAAGCGCGCGGTGTTCGAGGAGCCGTTCCGGTTCCGGAGCGGCGCCCAGATCCCGCGCTTCGAGCTCATGTACGAGACCTACGGCACGCTGAATGCGGCGCGCTCGAACGCGGTGCTCGTGTGCCACGCGCTGAACGCCTCGCACCACGTCGCCGGCACCACCGCGGGCGAGCCCGACAACGTCGGCTGGTGGGACAACCTCGTCGGCCCCGGCAAGCCGCTCGACACCGACCGCTTCTTCGTCATCGGCAACAACTACATCGGCGGCTGCTTCGGCTCCACCGGCCCGACGTCCATCAACCCGGCGACCGGCAAGCCCTACGGCGCGGACTTTCCGGTGGTCACGGTCGAGGACTGGGTCGCGGCGCAGGCGCGCCTGGCCGACCACCTCGGCATCGAGCGCTTCGCCGCCGTAATCGGCGGGTCGCTGGGCGCCATGCAGGCGCTGCAGTGGGCGCTCGCCTTTCCCGAGCGCATCCGCCATTCGTTCGTCATCGCCTCGACGCCCCGGCTCTCGGCGCAGAACATCGCCTTCAACGAAGTGGCGCGCCAGGCCATCGTCACCGACCCCGACTTCCACGGCGGGCACTACTACGAGCACGGCGTGGTGCCGGCGCGCGGGCTGCGCATCGCGCGCATGATCGGCCACATCACCTACCTCTCGGACGATGCGATGATGGAGAAGTTCGGCCGGCAGCTGCGACGCGCGGCGCTGGGCTTCGACTTCGACATCGACTTCGAGATCGAGAGCTACCTCCGGTACCAGGGCGACAAGTTCTCCACCTACTTCGACGCCAACACCTACCTCAGGATCACCAAGGCGCTCGACTACTACGACCCGGCGGGGGATTTCGGCGGCGACCTGGCGGCCTCGTTCGCGCGCGCCCGGGCGGCGTTTCTCGTCGTGTCGTTCAAGTCCGACTGGCGCTTTGCGCCGGCGCGCTCGCGCGCCATGGTGAAGGCGCTGCTCGACAACCGGCGCATCGTCTCCTACCTCGAGCTGGATGCGCCCGGCGGGCACGACGCCTTCCTGCTGCAAGACCCGCGCTACCACGGCGCGCTCGCCGCCTACTTCGAGAACATCGAGCTGTGACGCGCCCCGACCTCGAAGCGATCGCGCAGTGGGTGGCGCCCGGCGCGCGCGTGCTGGACCTGGGCTGCGGCGACGGCTCGCTGCTGCGGCACCTGTGGGAGAAGAACCGGGCGCACGGCTACGGCGTGGAGATCGACGACGCCGAGGTCCTCGCCTGCTTCAGGAACGACGTCAACGTGCTGCAGCTCGACCTGGAGTCGGGCCTCGCGCTGTTCCAGGGCGGCTCGTTCGACTACGTCATCCTCTCGGAGACCCTGCAGACCATCCACCGCATCGAGTTCCTCACGCGCGAGATGCTGCGCGTGGGCAAGGAGGCGATCGTGTCGTTTCCCAACTTCGGCCACTGGCAGGCGCGGCTGCAGGTGATGGCGGGCAGGATGCCGGTGTCGGCGGAGCTGCCGCACCAGTGGTACAACACGCCCAACGTGCACCTGTGCACGCTGCACGATTTCGAGGACCTGTGCGCGAAGCTCGGTGCGAAGATCCGCGAGCGCGTGGTGCTGCACCGCGGCAGGCCGGTGAGCTTCCTGCCCAACCTCCTCGGCAGCCTCGCTGTGTACCGCGTCACGGCCTAGCGCGATTCTCCCTTGACGCCGCGGGGACGGCGCGCGCAGCATGCCCCGTTCCAATCACGACGGGGAGAGCCCTCATGAATCGATACCTCGCGCTGTTCGCCGCAAGCGCCGCGCTCGTGCTCGCGGGTTGTGCGCAGGTGCAAGGCACGCTGCCGCACTGGATGCCGGGCAGCAACGCGGTCGGCGTGAAGCTGAGCGGCGCGGAGGAAGTGCCGCCGGTGAAGACCGCCGGCTCGGGCTCGGGCAGCTTCCGCCTGGCCGAGGACGGCACGGTGAGCGGCAGCGTCACCACCAAGGACGTGCCCGGCACCGCGGCGCACATTCATCAGGCCGCCAAGGGCAAGAACGGCCCGGTGATCGTGCCGCTCGACAAGAAGGGCGACACCTACAGCGTACCCGAGGGCCGCAAGCTCACCGCGGCGCAGGTGAAGGCCTGGAAGGACGGCGAGCTCTACGTCAACGTGCACAGCGCC
>JBFFZT010000051.1:0-8037 GCA_041568535.1 Burkholderiales bacterium
CTGCACTTCTACCAGATCCAGACCAAGTTCCGCGACGAGCGCCGGCCGCGCTTCGGCGTGATGCGCGGGCGCGAGTTCGTGATGAAGGACGGCTACTCGTTCCACGTCGATTACGCCGATCTGCAGCGCGAATACCGCAACATGCACGATACGTACACGCGCATCTTCACGCGCCTGGGGCTCGAGTTCCGCGCCGTCGCCGCGGACCCCGGCGCCATCGGCGGCACCGGCTCGCACGAGTTCCAGGTGCTTGCCGACTCGGGCGAGGACGCGATCGCCTACTGCCCCGACTCGGACTACGCGGCCAACGTGGAGCTCGCCGAGGCGCTCGCGCCCGCGGCGCCGCGCCCCGCGCCCGCCGAGCCGATGCGCAAGGTGCCCACCCCCGGCAAGGCGACCTGCGAGGACGTCGCGGCGCTGCTCAAGCTGCCGCTCGCGCGCACCGTGAAATCCATCGCCGTGATGCAGGACGGCGCGCTGGTGCTGCTCCTCGTGCGCGGCGACCACGCGCTGAACGAAGTGAAGACGCAGAAGGCGATCGGCGCGTTTCGCTTCGCGCAGGACGCGGAGATCCGCGCCGCGCTCGGCGGCCCCCCCGGCTATCTGGGGCCGGTGGGCGCGCCGCGGTCGCTGCGGGTGGTCGCCGACCGCACGGTCGCGGCGATGGCAGACTTCGTGTGCGGCGCCAACGAGGCGGACTTCCACCTCACCGGCGTCAACTGGGGCCGCGACTTGCCGGAACCATCGCTCGTCGCCGACATCAGAGAGGTCATGGAAGGGGATCCCAGCCCCGACGGCAAGGGCCGCCTGCGCATCCAGCGCGGCATCGAGGTCGGCCACATATTCCAGCTGCGCACCAAGTATTCTGAAGCGATGAAGGCGTCGGTGCTCGACGCCCAGGGCAGCGCGCGGCCCCTGGAGATGGGCTGCTACGGCATCGGCGTCACGCGGGTGGTGGCGGCGGCGATCGAGCAGCACCACGACGAGCGCGGCATCGCGCTGCCGGCGGCGCTGGCGCCGTTCGCGGCCTGCCTCGTGCCCATCGCCTACGGCAAGAACGACAAGGTGCGCGCCGCCGCGGACCGCCTGTACGCCGAGCTGCAGGCGGCCGGCATCGACGTGCTGATGGACGACCGCGACGAGCGCCCGGGGGTGCTGTTCGCGGACATGGACCTGATCGGCGTGCCGCATCGCGTCGTGCTCTCGGAGCGCGGCCTGGCGAGCGGCGAGGCCGAGTACAAGGGACGGCGCGACGCGCAGGCACGCAACCTGCCGCTCGCCGGCCTGGCGGCGTTGCTCAAGGAGAGAATCGCCGCGGCATGAAGCGCAGCGGCCTGCAAGCGGCGCTGTTGACCGCAGCGCTCCTCTACGCCCCAGGCGGCCTTGCCGGTGCGCAGCGCTACGAGGAGCTCGCCGCCAGCGTGCGCCACAGCCTCGCCGCCGCGCTCGCCGACCGCGCGGTGCCCGAGCTCGCGTTCCGCGAGCGCGCGGACGCGCACAAGTGGCTGTTCGAGATGTCGCGCCGCCTGGAAAAGCGCATTCCCGACCGCCAGCAGCGCCTTGAGCTGCTGCGCACGGCGCACTTCGAGGCGCTGCGCGCCGGGCTCGACCCGCAGCTGGTGCTCGGCATCATCGAGGTGGAGAGCGGTTTTCGCAAGTACGCGGTATCGCGCGCCGGCGCGCGCGGCTACATGCAGGTGATGCCGTTCTGGATCAAGCTGATCGGCTCCAAGGGCGACAACCTGTTTCACCTGCGCACCAACCTGCGCTACGGCTGCGTCATCCTGCGGCATTATCTGGACATGGAGAAGGGCGACTACTGGCGCGCGCTCGGCCGCTACAACGGCAGCCTCGGCAAGCCCGACTATCCGCGCGCCGTGCTGGCGGCGTGGAAGGTGCGCTGGGGCTACCGGGGCGCCACCAGCTGACATGATCCGCGCCCTGCTCGCCGACGCGCGCCTGCGCGACTGGTTCTACGGCTACCGTGCGCCCGAGCGCGGCGCCATCACGCTCGGCCAGCGCCGGGTCTACATCCTGCCGACGCGGCTGGGCTGGCTGTACGGCGCGACGGTCGGCATCCTGCTGGTCGGCTCGATCAACTACGCGCTGCAGCTCGGCTTCGCGCTGACGTTCCTGCTCGCCGGCCTCGGCCTGGTCGGCATGGTGCACACCACGCGCAATCTCGCGCGACTCACGGTGAGCGCCGGCCGCGCCGAGCCGGTATTCGCCGGCGAGTCGGCGCAGTTTCGGCTGTACCTCGACAACCAGGCGCGCTACGACCGCCCGGCGATCCTGGTGCGGCACCAGGCAAGCGGCGCGCAGGTGGTGCTCAACCTGGCCCCGGGCGCGGTCGGCGAAGCGGTGCTCGGCGTGCCGGCAGCGCGGCGCGGCTGGCTGCCGCTCACGCGCGTGCTGCTGGAGACGCGCTTTCCGCTCGGGCTGTTCCGCGCCTGGAGCTACGTCGAGCCCGAGGCACGCTGCCTGGTGTATCCGCGCCCGGAACGCGCGCCGCTTCCGGCGCCAACGCCCGACGCCGAGGCGGGCGCAGCGCGCGCGCAGGCGCTCGGCAGCGACGACTTTTCCGGGCTGCGCGCCTACCAGCCGCAGGATCCGCCGCGTCACGTGGCCTGGAAGGCGGTGGCGCGCGCCGACGACATGTTCACCAAGCAGTTCGCCGGCGCGGCCGGGATCGAGCTGTGGTTCGACTGGGCGCGGCTCGCCGCGGGCCTGGACGCGGAGCAGCGGCTGTCGCGGCTCGCCGGCTGGGTGCTGGCCGCCGAACAGGGCGGCGCGCGCTACGGGCTGCGCCTGCCGGAGCTCGTGCTCGCGCCCGATCGCGGCGACGCGCACTGCGCCGCCTGCCTGCAGGCGCTGGCGCTGCACGGCATCGCATGAGCACCCCCCATCCCCTCGCGCCCGAGCAGCGCGTCATCAGCCTGCGCGATCTTGCCTGGCTGCTCGCTGCGCTGGTGCTGGTCGCTGCGCCGCACGCGCTGCGCATGCCCTGGTGGCTGACGCTGGTGGTGCTCGGCCTGTACGCGTGGCGCGCGCGCATCGCGCTCGAGCGTTCGGCGCCGCCGTCGCGCTGGCTGGTGCTCGGCCTTGCGCTGCTCGCCATCGGCGCGGTGTACCTCGAGTACCGGACGCTCTTCGGCCGCACCTCCGGCATCGTGCTGCTGGTGCTGTTCTCCGGGCTGAAGCTGGCCGAGATGCGCACGCACCGCGACGCCGCCGTGGTCGCCTTCCTGTGCTACTTCCTGGTGATGACCAACCTGCTCTACACGCAGAGCATCCCGACCGCGCTGCTCATGGCGCTGGCGCTGCTCGCCATCACGGGCACGCTGGTCGGCCTGGCCGCGCCGCAGCGCGCGCCGGTCGCGAACCTGCGCAGCGCGGGGGTGCTGCTCGCGCATGCGGTGCCCGCGGCGCTGATCCTGTTCCTGCTGTTTCCGCGCGTCCAGGGGCCGCTGTGGGGCCTGCCGCAGGACGCCTATTCCGGCCTGACCGGGCTCTCGGACACCATGACCCCCGGGGCTCTGTCGCAACTCGCGCAGTCCGACGCCATCGCGTTTCGCGCCGAGTTCGAGGGCGAGCCGCCGCCGCCGCGCGAGCGCTACTGGCGCGGGCCGGTGCTGTGGGACTTCGACGGCCGCACCTGGCGCATGGGCCCGGGCTGGTTGCAGCAGTTCTCCGCGCCGCAGGGCAGCGAGCGCTACGAGTATGTGGTGACGCTGGAGCCGCACAACCGCACCTGGATGTTCGTGCTGGAAAGCGTCGCGCGGCTGCCGCTGCGGGCGCGCTACAGCAACGACGGCATGGTGGTGGCGCCGGCACCGATCCGCTCGCGCCTGCGCTACGACGCGGCCTCGCTCGCGCGCGTCGACCCCGAGCCGTACGCGCGCCCGGACGGCATGCAGCGTGCGCTGGCGCTGCCCGAGGGGGGCAACGCGCGCGCCCGCGCGCTCGCCGCGCAGTGGCGCGACGGCGCGCAGAGCGAGCTGCAGGTGCTGCAGCGCGCAGTCGCCTTCTTCCGCGACAGCCGGCTCGCCTACACGCTGGAGCCGCCGCTGCTGGGGCGCGACACGGTGGACGAGTTCCTGTTCGACACGCGTGAGGGCTTCTGCGAGCATTTCTCGTCGGCGTTCGTCTTCCTGATGCGCGCCGCGGGCGTGCCGGCGCGCGTGGTCACCGGCTATCAGGGCGGCGAGGTGAACTACGTGGACCGCATCATCAGCGTACGCCAGTCCGACGCGCACGCCTGGGCCGAAGTGCACCTGCCCGGACGCGGCTGGGTGCGCGCCGACCCGACCGCGGCGGCGGTGCCGGGCCGCGTCGACGCCGGCCTCGCGCGCGCGGTGCGCGCCGGCGACCCGCTGCCGCTGCTCATGCGGCCGCAGCTCGAATGGCTGCGCGGGCTGCGCAGCAACTGGGAGGCGCTCGCGCACCGCTGGAACGAATGGGTGCTCGGCTACGGCCCCGAGCGCCAGCGCGACGTGATGTCGCGCATCGGCATGCGCGACGCCGACTGGCGCAAGCTCACCGCCACCATGGCCTCCGTCCTCGGCGCGTTCACGCTGCTGCTGCTCGCCTGGTCGCTGCGCCGCCTCAGGCGCCCCGACCCGGCGCAGCGCGCCTGGCAGGCGTTCTGCCGCAAGCTCGGTGCGCGCGGCGTGGCGCGCGCGCCGCATGAAGGTCCGCGCGACTACACCGAGCGCGCCGCTGCGCGCCTGCCGGAGGCGGCCGCCGCGATCCGCGCGATTGCCGAGCTCTATATCGGCCTGCGCTACGGGCGCGACCCGGCGCGCGGCCGCAGCGCCGAGCTCGCGCGCCGGGTGCGCGCGCTGCAGCTGGCATGAGCACGGCGCGCCGCCTGCTCGCTTTGCTGCTCGTCGCGCTCGCGGCAGCGGGCGCGCGCGCTCAAGAGGAGGACGCCTCCGAGAGCTACGCGCGGCGCGCCGACGTCGCGGGCTTCATCCAGGAGCTGGTGGCGCGCCACGCCTTCGACGCCGATGAGCTGCGCTTCGTGTTCGCGCGCACGCGGCGCGAAGACGCGGTGCTCGCCGCCATGCGCGCGCAACCGCGGCAGGCGGACTCCTGGGAGGCGTACCGGGCGCTGTTCGTGAACGAGCGCCACGTGCGCGCCGGGCTCGATTTCTGGGACCAGCACCGCGAGCCGCTGGCGCGGGCGCACCGCGCCTACGGCGTGCCCGAGGAAATCATCGTCGCCATCATCGGCATCGAGACCTTCTACGGCCGCAACACGGGCCGCTGGCGCGTCATCGACGCGCTGGCGACGCTCGCCTTCGACTACCCGCCGCGCGCGCCCTTCTTTCGCGGCGAGCTGGAGAACTACCTGCTGTTCGCGCGCGAGCTGGACCTCGACGTGTTCGCGGTGAAGGGCTCTTACGCCGGCGCCATCGGCATCCCGCAGTTCATGCCCGGAAGCTACCTGCGCTACGCGGTGGACTTCGACGGCGACGGCGCGATCGACCTGCGCGGCAACCCGGTGGACGCCGTCGGCAGCGTCGCCAACTTTCTCGAGCGCCATGGCTGGGAGCGCGGCGCGCCGGTGCAGCGCGGCGCGCGCGTGACGGACGCCGACGCGGCGGCGCTCGTCGGCGCCAATCCGCTGCCGCGCCACACGCTCGACGAGCTGGCCCGCGCCGGCGTCGAGGTGCGCGGCGCGCCGCTGCCCGCCGATACCCGCGCCGTGCTGCTGCGGCTGGAGACGCCCAAGCGGCCGACCGAGTACCGCGTCGGGCTGCAGAATTTCTACGTCCTCACGCGCTACAACCGCAGCTTTTTCTACGCGCTGTCGGTGGCCGAGCTCGCCGAGCAGCTGCGCGCGGCGCGCGGCAAGGCGCGCGCCCCGCGCTAGCACGGCTCAGGACGGGCTGTCGCTCGGCAGGTAGCGCAGCGGGTCCACCGGCTTGCCCGACTTGCGGATCTCGAAATGCAGCTTCGGGCGGTCGGCGTCGCTGTCGCCCATCTCGGCAATGCGCTGGCCGCGCGCCACCGTCTGGCCTTCCTTCACCAGGATTTCGCGGTTGTGCGCGTACACGCTGCTGAAGCCGTTGTCGTGCCGGATGACGATCAGCTTGCCGAAGCCGCGGATCCCGGTGCCCGTGTAGAGCACCTGCCCCGCCGCCGCGGCCACCACCGGGTCGCCCGGCTTGCCGCCGATGTCCACGCCCTTGCTGTTGGGCTCGGAGAACTTGGCGAGCAGGCCGCCGCGGGCGGGCCAGATGAAGTCGAGCGCCTCGGGATCGCGATCGACCGCCGCCACCTTGGGCGGCTCGGGCTTGGCGGGAGCGGGAGCCGGCGCCAGCGCGACGGGCTTGGACGCTGCTGCGACGGCGGCCGCGTCGCCCTTGGACAGCAGCGCCAGGTTCTCCTCCGAGTAGGGCAGGCGCAGCGCCTTGGGCGCGACCTTGGTGCTGCCGTCGCCCTGGCCCTGCTGCGCCGCCGTCGCCGTCCCGTCGAGCGGGCGCGCCTGCAGTGGCGCACGCCCGCGCGCCGCGCCGACCATGACCGGCGGTTCGCCTTCGGGCGGCGTGACGCGCAGCACCTGGCCGACCGAGATCTTGGTGGGATCGTCGAGCTGGTTCCAGCGCGCCACGTCGCGGTAGTCCGCGCCGTGCTCGAGCGCGATGCTGTAGAGCGTATCGCCGCGCTTGATCATGTAGTGGCCGGGCGGCACGCTCGCCACCGCCGCGGGCGGCGGCAGGGCCTCGGGCACGGGCCGGGCCGCCGGCGGCGGCGGCCGGATGTCGCTCACCGGCGCCTGCACGGATTCGGAAGCGCAGCCCGCCAGGGCCACCAGCGCCGCGCCCAGCAGCAGTGCGCGGCATCGCAATTCGAGTGTGCTCATAGTTTTCCCGTCTCGAGAGGCACGAACAGCACCTCGTCAAGCATTGTTTCCGTTACGCCGCGCGCACCGCGCTCGTAGATCGCCAGCCGCTGCGCGCCGCCCGGGGCCTGCGCCGATTTCAGCGGCAGCACCATTCTGCCACCCTGGGCCAGTTGCTGTAAGAGGGCCGGCGGCACCGCGCGCGCGGCCGCCGCGACGATGATCGCGTCGAAGGGCGCCGCTGCCTCGAGGCCGAGATTGCCGTCACCATGGCTGAGCCGCAGGTTCGACAGCCGCAGGCTGCGAAGATTCGCGCGCGCGCGCTCCAGCAGGGCGCGGATGCGCTCCACCGAGTAGACCTCGCGCGCGAGCTGCGCCAGCACCGCCGCCTGGTAGCCGCAGCCGGTGCCGATCTCGAGCACGCGCTGCGGCATGCCGTTGTCGCCGATCAGCGACTCGATCATGCGCGCCACCACGTAAGGCTGCGAAATCGTCTGGCTGAAGCCGATCGGCAGCGCGGTGTCCTCGTAGGCGCGGCTCGCCAGCGCCTCGTCGACGAACAGGTGCCGCGGCACCGCGCCGATGGCGGCCAGCACGCGCTCGTCGCGCACGCCCTTGTCGCGCAGGCGCTCGACCATCCGCAGGCGCGTGCGCTGCGAGGTCATGCCGATGCCGGCGGCGTCGCGCGGGCCGCGTGCGTTCATGCGCCCAGCCAGGCGCGCACCGGCGCGAGCTGCGCCGGATGCGTGAGATCGACCTGCAGCGGCGTCACCGACACGCGGCCGCTCGCCACGGCATGGAAGTCGGTGCCCGGGCCGGCGTCGGCGGCTTCGCCCGCCGCGCCGATCCAGTACGCCTGCTCGCCGCGCGGCGTGCGCATCTTCACCACCGGCTCGGCCTTGTGGCGCCGGCCCAGGCGCGTCACCTCGATCGCGCCGAGCGCATCGCGCGCCACGTCGGGCACGTTCACGTTGAGCAGCACCGGCTGCCCGAGCGGCGCGCGCCCGAAGCGCGCCACCAGCTCATGGGCGACGTCCACCGCCGTGGCGATGAAGCGCCCCTCCTTGCTCGCCAGCGAGACGGCCAGCGACGGGATGCCGAGGAGAAACCCTTCGGTGGCCGCCGCCACGGTGCCGGAATAGATCGTGTCGTCGCCCATGTTGGCGCCCAGGTTGACGCCGGAGACC
>JBFFZT010000052.1:0-8036 GCA_041568535.1 Burkholderiales bacterium
GCGATGACGCATGCCGACCAGCATGGCCGCCAGAACTGGCACGAGTGCCAGGTTGACGACCGCGGAAAGCGTCGCCGGGGTCTCGAGCACGGCCTGCGCACGGGCTGCGCCACGAAATCCGACCTCATGGAGCCCCCACACGGCGAGGCCAGAGCACAACACGAGAGCCGCTGCGGCTGCATGGCGCGCAGCCTGCGACGAAAGCTGGCGTACGACAAAGAAGGCCGTGAGCATCAGCAGCGGCTGATACAGGCCGGCCGGCGCGTACGCCGGACTGACGAACTGCACATTCAGGACCACGAGCGCCGCAAAGGCAACTACCGCGACCGGCAGGCGGGAGGAGGTCTTTGCGCCCGCATGGCCCGCCCAGCCCGCTGCGACCATGGCCAGTGTCGCAAGCGCCCACGGCGTCACCGCGCCGGATCGGGATCCGAAGGTCGCGAGCGCCAGCGACACAAAAAACAAGGGGCCCACCAGGGCCCCCTTGAATGACTCCGAACGTGCTAACAACTCCGGAGAATCTCTGTCACGAGCAGAGCGCCGCCGGGAGCGGAGGGGTGCAAAGGAGCGTGGTGGTCGGTGTCGCAACGGACGGCACGTTCGCCGTGACAGCATTGCATGCACCGCCGGAGAGCTCCACACCAGACGACGCGCCATTGACTGCCGCGATCAAGGTTGCGACCGGCGTCGCTGCTCTGTTGGACGCAAAGTGCAATACAGCCTGAGATTGGATGGCGCCGCACGCGCTTTGCGCGACCGCCGTGCGCGCCTGCGCCGACACGTCCACGAATTGCGGCACCGCGATCGCGGCGAGGATGCCGAGGATCACGATCACCACGACCAGCTCGATCAATGTGAAGCCTGCTTGCACCGCGTTGCGCATAACCATCCCTTCCCTTTCGGTGTTCGGTGTTATTAGCCTGGCAGGGCACTTGACAGAGCCACCAAAACCCTACCCCCATATCCCGGGGTCCGATGCTACGCCCTCTCGATTCAACTTGCAACTGGGTTTGTCAATAAGAGTCAATCGCTTCCGGCACCAAAGCTAGAAAGTTCGTGAGTATTTTCACGGACGGGGTTCCCAGCTGAAGGAGGTGACCGGCCGCACCGTTACCCCCGTAAAGACATGCGCCGGGGACCTCTGCACTTCAAGCCGAAACCTCAGGTGCGCCACCGTCGGGTCGTCCGGATCGGCAACCAGATGCCGCTTCAGGTTGGGCACGTAGACCAGTTCGTGGCGGACCTGGTCGAACAGCCAGGTCCCGCCTTCGAGCTCCGCTGGTACGCCGACGAACTCGCCTCGATAGTTTGCCGCCTGCATGGCGCCATCCGCGAACGGGCTGCGCCGGGGCAGCGCGTCAATAGCCTCGTACTCGCCCTTCAAGGCAAGCAGCGCGACCCTCGTATAAAGACTGGATTGCAGCCGATTGAGCGTTGCTTCCATCGCCGACTTTTCGGCAAGCTCAGCGTATGTGAGCAGTCGCTCCATGAGGGTCGCTGCCAGGATCGCCGCAATGATCACGTACAGCGCGGACTGCAGGTAGTTGCGTTGCCGGCTGGCCGGGATCACTTCTTCAGGAGAACGTTGCCGAGGCCCCAGATCGGCAGGAACACGCCCAGGGCCAGGATCAGGACCATCACGCCCAGCACCACGGTAAGGATCGGTTCGATGTTGGCCGCGAGGTTCTTGATTTCGTAGTCCACCTCGCGCTCGTACATGTCCGCGACCTCGTTCATCAGGTCGTCGAGCTCGCCCGTCTCCTCGCCCACCGAGACCATTTCCAGCACCACCGGCGTGAAGATGCCGCTGGCGGTGGCGGTGCGCAGCACGCTTTCGCCCCGCTCCACGCCATCGCGCATCTGGCTGATGCGCAGGGCCATATAGGAGTTCGCCACCACCTCGGCGACGACCGACATCGCCTGCACGATGGGCACCCCCGCCCGCACCGCGAGCGACATGCCGCGCGCGAAGCGGGCGAGCGTCGCGCGCAGGATGATCGGGCCGGCAAGCGGCAGCTTGAGCTTCCAGCGATCCCACTGGTAGCGCCCCTGCTCCGTGGCGACATAGACCTGCGCGCCGAAGATGGCGGCGACGAGCGCACCCAGCATCGCCGGCCAGAAGGTGATGAAGAAGTTCGAGGTACCGATCAAAATCTGGGTCAGCAGCGGCAGCGGCACCTTCTGCGCCTCGAAGATCCTGGCGAACGCCGGGATGACGAAGAAGTTCACCACCGCCACGGCCACCGCAATCACCACCAGCACGATGATCGGATAGCGCACCGCCGACTTGATGCGGTCGCGGATCTCCTTGTCGAACTCCATGTAGCCGAACATGCGGTTGAACGACTGGTCGAGCTCGCCGGTCGCCTCGCCGATGCGGATCACGCTGACGTAGAACGGGCTGAACACCTTGGGGTGGTTGCGCATCGCCGCCGACAGCTCGCGGCCCGCGTCGAGGCTCGTGCGCAGGTCGCCGATCACCTCGGCGAGCGACGCATTGCGCGTCGACTGCTGCAAGCCGGCCAGCGCGCGCATGATCGGCACGCCCGCCTTGAGCAGCGCGTACATCTGCCGCGAGAACAGCATGATGTCGACATCGGTAATCTGTGGCGCGCTGAACCGGCGCCACCACTCCGGCGCCTCGATCGCGGTGCTTTCCGCGACCGGCTGGATGTCCACCGGCGTGACGCCGATGGCGAGCAGCTGGTCGGCCACGGCGCCCGAGTCCGCGCCTTCGAGCCTGCCGCTCACCAGGCCGCCGCGCGCGTCGCGCCCGCGGTAGGCGTAGTTCGGCACCCTACTCCTCCACCTGCGTGGCGACCTTGAGCACTTCGGCCACGGTCGTGCGTCCCTCCTGGACCAAAGCCAGCGCCCGGTCGGTCAGGCGCGCGCCGTGCATTTGCGGTCGCGCCGCCTCGCCGAAGGCGTTGAGGTCGCGCGCCACCACCGCGCGCGCCAGGTCCGGGGTCATCTCGAGCATCTCGTAGACGCCGATGCGGCCCGCGAAGCCCGTGCCGTTGCAGTGCGAGCAGCCGCGCCCGCGAAAATACTTGAGACCAGCGTAGTCGGCGCCGACCTCCGCCGCCAGCCACCGGGATTCGTCGGCGTCCGGCTGGTACTCGATGAGGCAGGTCTCGCAGTTGAGCCGCACCAGGCGCTGCGCGAGCACCGCGTGCACCGAGGTCGCCACCATGTAAGCCGGTGCGCCCATGTCGATCAGCCGGATCGGGGTGCTCACGGCATCCTTGGTGTGCAGCGTGGAGAACACCAGGTGGCCGGTGAGCGCCGCGCGCAGCGCGATCTGCGCGGTGTCCTCGTCACGGATCTCGCCCACGAAAATGATGTCGGGGTCCTGGCGCAATGCCGAGCGCAGCACGCGCGCGAAGGTCAGGTCGATCTTCTCGTTGACCTGCACCTGGTTGACGCCCGCCAGCCGGTACTCCACCGGGTCCTCGACGGTGACGATCTTGCGCTCCGGCGTGTTCACCTCGGACAGCGCGGAGTACAGCGTGGTGGTCTTGCCGCTGCCGGTCGGCCCGGTCACCAGCACCATGCCGGCGGTCTTCTGGATGATCTCGCGGAAGCGCTCGAGCATCTTCGGCGGCATGCCCAGGCTGTCGAGCGATTGGCGCGAGGCGCGCCGGTTGAGCAGCCGCAGCACCACGGATTCGCCGTGCTGCGTCGGCATGGTCGACATGCGCACGTCGACCTTCTGGTCGCGTGCAATGATGTTGAGCCGGCCATCCTGGGGCAGGCGCTTTTCCGAGATGTCGAGCCCTGCCATCAGCTTCAGCCGCAGGGCGAGCGCGGGCGCGATCTTCGGATCGGCCTGGGTCTGCGGATTGAGCGCGCCGTCGATGCGAAAGCGGATCTGCAGGGCGGTCTCCTGCGGCTCGATGTGCACGTCCGAGGCGTTCACCTGGATCGCGTCTTCGAACACGCTTTGCAGGAGCTTGACGACGGGTGCGTCCTCGGCGCCCGCGCCAATCGCGCCGAAATCGACGTAGGAATCGCCGACGTCGCGCTCCAGCTCCTTGGCGAGCCCGGTGATCTCCTCGGTGCGGCGGTAGATGCGATCCACGTTCTGCAGCAGTGCCGCCTCGCTCACCACCGCCAGCTCGATGTCCTTCTGCAGAATCCGGCCCAGCTCGTCATAGGCGAAGAGGTCCGTTGGCTCGGCCATGCCGACCAGGGCGCTCGAGCGCCGGTCCTCCAGCACGATGGCGCGGAAGCGCCGCGCCTGCGCCTCCGGCAGGCGACGCACGACGTCCTGGTTGAAGTTGTAGAACTTCAGGTTGACGTACTGGATGTTGAGCTGGCGCGAGATCGCCTCGCAGATCTGCTCGTCGTTGACGAAGCCCTGCTCGACCAGCACGCGCCCGAGACGCCGGCCGCTCTTCTTCTGCTGCTCGAGCGCGACTCTCAGCTGGTCCTGCGAGATCGCCTTCTGCGCGACAAGGACGTCGCCGAGGCGGATCTTTTCCGGGCGTCCCATGGCGGTGCTCCGTACGAGGGCGGCGCGGCGCACATTATCCGCTTTTCCGCCCTGCGGCAAACGACTACCATTCCCGGCTCCTGACATTCCCCCATGTGGACCACGGCGCAATGAAAGCTTTCGCCTCGCAGGCCGACCTCAAGCCCAAGAAAATCACTTTCCGCAAGCTCTCCCGGAATGCCTACGCCTTCACGGCCGAGGGCGATCCGAATACCGGCGTCATCGTCGGCGACGACGGCGTGATGGTGATCGACACGCAGGCCACGCCGCTCATGGCGCGCGAGGTCATCCGGCGCGTGCGCCGCGTCACCGACAAGCCGATCAAGTATGTGGTGCTCACGCACTATCACGCGGTGCGCGTCCTGGGCGCCTCGGCCTACCGGGCCGAGCAGATCATCGCCAGCCGGCGCACCCTCGGCCTGATCAAGGAGCGCGGCCGGCAGGACATGGCGAGCGAGATCGGGCGCTTCCCGCGCCTGTTCCGCGGCGCCAAATCCATCCCCGGCCTGACCTGGCCGACACTGGTCTTCGACAGCGCGCTCACCGTGATGATGGGCAAGCTCGAGGTGCGCATCATGCACGTCGGTCCCGGACACACCGGGGGCGACGCCATCGTCTGGCTGCCGTCGCAGAAGGTGCTGTTCTCGGGCGACCTCGTCGAGTACAACGCGGGCATCTACACCGGAGACGCGCACCTCGAAGAGTGGCCTGCCACCCTCGAAAAGTTGCGTGCGCTCAAGCCGCGCGCGCTGGTCCCCGGCCGCGGGCCGGCGCTCACCACGCCGGCGCAGTGCCAGAAGGCCATCGGCTACACCCAGGACTTCGTGCGCGGCCTGTACGCAGCCGCCAAGCGCGGCGCGCGCGCACGCCGGTCGCTCAAGCAGGTCTACCTGGCAACCAAGAAGAAGATGGATCCGGTGTACGGCAGCTTCCCGATCTACGAGCACTGCATGCCGTTCGACGTCTCACGCGCCTACGATGAGGCGCGCGGCATAAAGCATCCGCGCATCTGGACCGCGCGGCGCGACCAGGAGATGTGGAAGTCGATCGCGTGACGGAGCGGGGCTAGGCGCAGCCCCGCCGCGGAGGAGGAGGGAGGAGGATACCGCGGCGGGGCCTGCCTAAGCCTATGTCTTAGCTGTGGTGCAGCCTCGCGCTGCTGCAGTCGGCGGCGGTGCTGCGCACGCCGCGCGCCGCGCTCTTCAGTTTCGCCCATGCATCGGCGAAGAAACTGGCAATCCCTGCGCCCAGCACGCGGGCACGTTCCTCGCGGGCACGCCGCTCGATGTCGGCCCAGCCCTCGAAGGACAGCGGCAGCCTGAAGCTGGCTTTCACGTCCTTTTCAATCTGCTCGATCTCGTATGCGTTCATCTGTGGTGCTTCCTTTCGATCGTTTCTACTGCGGTGCAGCAAATATAGGGCTTTGCGCTCTGGTTTAGAATAGTGGGTATGAACAAAACTCTTTTGCTGTTGGAGCAAAGATATGCGTGACGTGGTTCATGGCATGTTGGTGTTTTCCAAGGTTGTGCAGGCGGGCAGCCTGTCGGCGGCCGCGCGCGAACTTGGCGTGTCCACGGCGGTCGTCAGCCGGACGCTCGCCGCCCTCGAGGCGCGACTCGGCGTGCGCCTGGTGAACCGGACCACGCGCAGCCTGCACCTCACCGACGAGGGCGCGAGCTACTACGAGACCTCGCAACGCATCCTCGCCGAGATCGACGAGGCCGACGCGGCAGTGACGTCGCGGCGCATCGAGCCTCAAGGCGTGCTCAAAGTCGCCCTGCCCGCTTCTTTCGGGCACCAGCACATTGCGCCCCTCATTCCACAGTTCGCTCAGCGCTTTCCCAAGGTCGAGCTGGCGCTGAGCCTGTCGGACCGCTCGCTCAACCTCATCGAGGAAGGGTTCGATCTCGCCGTGCGCATCGCCGAGCTGAAAGACTCCTCGCTCGCAGCGCGCAAGCTCGCGCCCAATCGCCGCGTCGTGTGCGCGAGCCCGGCCTACCTGCGCGAGCACGGCGAACCGAAGACGCCGCAGGACCTCACCAAGCACAACTGCCTGGTGGCGAGCTGGGAGCATGGCTTCGCCATGGCCTGGGAGTACAAGAGCCCGGTCGGCAAGCGCGGCACGGTGCGCGTCAGCGGCCGCTACGCCTGCGACAACTGGGAGGTGCTGCGCGACTGGGCGGTGGCCGGGCTGGGGGTCGCGCTGAAGTCCACCTGGGACGTGCGCAAGCAGCTCGAGGAGGGCGCGCTCGTGCCGCTGCTGCCCGGCTACGATTTCGGCACCGATGTCGGCATTTACGCGGTGTACCCCCACCGGCGGCACCTCCCCGCCAAGACGCGCGCCTTCATCGACTTTCTCGCCGAATCCTTCGGCCCCGAGCCCTACTGGGACCGGCCCACAACGAGCCCCGCCGCACAGCGTGCGGCACCGCGAATCAAGTCGCGCGCCGCTGTCTAAGCCTGTGGTAGAACGCGATTAGCAATGGAGGCGTTTCGATGAACGCACCGATCGATGCCCGCAAGCTCGCCGAGGTCTCTCTCGACGACAAGTACACGCTCGAAAAGGGGCGGGTGTTTCTCACCGGCACGCAGGCGCTCATCCGCCTGCTCATGCTGCAGCGCGAGCGCGACCAGCGCGCCGGCCTGAATACCGCCGGCTTCGTCTCCGGCTACCGCGGCTCGCCGCTCGGCGGGCTGGACCAGTCGCTGTGGCGGGCGCAAAAGCACCTTGAATCGCATCACATCAAGTTCCAGCCCGGGGTGAACGAAGACCTCGCCGCCACCGCGCTCTGGGGCACGCAGCAGGTGGGCATGTTCGCCGGCGCCAAGTACGACGGCGTCTTCGGCATGTGGTACGGCAAGGGCCCGGGGGTCGACCGTTGCGGCGACGTCTTCAAGCACGCCAACTCCGCGGGCACGGCGAAGCACGGCGGGGTGCTGGTGCTCGCCGGGGACGACCACGCCGCCAAGTCCTCGACGCTCGCGCACCAGAGCGAGCACATTCTGAAAGCCTGCTGCATCCCGGTGCTCAACCCGTCCCATGTCCAGGACTACCTGGATTTCGGCCTGCACGGCTATGCCATGAGCCGCTATTCGGGCTGCTGGATCGGCTTCAAGTGCGTCACCGACGTGGTCGAATCAGGCGCCTCGGTGATCGTCGATCCGGAGCGCGTGCAGGTGAAGCTGCCGACGGACTTCGCCATGCCGCAGGGCGGCCTGAACATCCGCTGGCCCGACGGCTTTCTCGAGCAGGAGGCGCGCCTTCTCGACTGGAAGGTCTATGCGGCGATCGCCTACGTGCGCGCCAACGGCCTGGACCGCATTGTCTGGGATTCACCCGATGCGCGCCTCGGCATCGTCACCACCGGCAAGAGCTTCGGCGACACCATGCAGGCGCTGGCCGACCTCGGCATCGACGAGCGCGTGGCGCGCGACATCGGCCTGCGCGTCTACAAGGTGGCGATGTCCTGGCCGCTCGAGCCGCAGGGCGCGCGGCGCTTCGCCAAGGGGCTGGAAGAGATCCTGGTGATCGAGGAAAAGC
>JBFFZT010000053.1:0-7951 GCA_041568535.1 Burkholderiales bacterium
CGAGCTCGAGGTGTCCGCAGCCGCGAAGGGCAACGCGATCGGCGCGCGCTTCCGTCCCCCTCCCGAGACCCTCGATCTCGTGCCGGACGAGGAGACGGCTCGGGAGCGCGGCGGCGCGACCGTGCGCCTCGAGCGCGAGGGGGCGACCTACGCGCCGCGCGACGGCGACCCGCCGCCGGCGTGGGTGAGCGAGGCGGTGGCCGAGCGCTACGCGGCGGCGCCGGGCAAGCGCCTCGCGCTGCCGCTGGGCGGCGAGGCGCGCGAGTTCGTCGTCGCCGGCGTCTGGCGCGACTACGCCCGCCAGCACGGCGCCATCGTCATCGAGCGACCGACCTACCGGAAGCTCACCGGCGATGCGCGCGCCAACGACGCGGCGCTGTGGCTCAAGAGCGGCGTCGGCGTCGAGGAGGCGCAGCGCGCGCTGCGCGCGCTGCCCGGCGGCGAGCAGCTCGAGTTCGGCACGCCCGGGGAGATCCGCGCGCTGTCGCTCGCGATCTTCGACCGCAGCTTCGCCGTTACCTATGCGCTGGAGGCGGTGGCGGTGCTGGTGGGGCTGTTCGCGCTGTCCTCGAGCCTGGGCGCGCTGGTGCTGGCGCGGCGGCGCGAGTTCGGGGTGCTGCGCCATCTCGGCATGACACGCCGCGAGATCGGCACCATGCTCGCCGGCGAAGGCGCGCTGCTCGCGCTGGCGGGCGCGGCCGCGGGACTGGTGCTCGGCGCGGCCATCAGCCTGGTGCTGGTGTACGTGGTGAACCCGCAGTCCTTCGGCTGGAGCATGGACCTCGAGCCGCCCTACGCCTTTCTCGGCGGCCTGACCGCGCTGCTGCTCGCGCTGGCCATGCTCACGGCGTGGCTCTCGGGGCGCGAGGCGATGGGCATGGCGCCGGTGCGCGCGGTGAAGGAGGACTGGTGAGGCGCCGGCGTTTTCTTCTGGCGCTGCTCGCCGCCGCGCCGCTCGCGCGCGCCGCCGAGGTGGCGTATCCGGTGGTCACGCCCGGCCGGCGCCTGCGTTTTCCGCGCGACCACGGCGCGCACCCCGAGTACCGGACCGAGTGGTGGTACGCGACCGGCTGGCTCGAGCGTGGCGGCGCGCGCCTCGGCTTCCAGGTGACGTTCTTTCGCGCGCGCACGCCCTGGGAAAGCGCCAACCCGAGCAAGTTCACGCCACGGCAGATCCTGGTCGCGCACGCGGCGATCGCCGATCCGCGCCACGGCCGGCTGCGCCACGACGAGCGCGCGGCGCGCGACGCCTTTGGCCTCGCCGGCGCCTCGACGCGTACCACCGAGGCCTGGATCGACGACTGGCGCTTCGCGCTGGAGCGCGGTGCCTACCGCGCGAAGATCGCGGCGCGCGAGTTCACGCTCGAGCTCGCGCTGGAGGCTTCGGCCGCGCCGCTGCTGCAGGGCGACGAGGGCTTCAGCCGCAAGGGGCACCGGCCGCAGGAGGCGAGCTACTACTACAGCCGGCCGCAGATGGCGGTCAGCGGCACGCTCGACGGCGACGCGGTGCGCGGCGTGGCCTGGCTCGATCACGAGTGGTCGAGCCAGTACCTCGCGCCCGAAGCCGCGGGCTGGGACTGGTGCGGGCTCAACCTGGACGACGGGCGCGCGCTGATGGCGTTTCGCATTCGCGACAAGCAGGGCGGCGTGCATTACGCCGCCGAGGGCACGAGCTTCGCGCCGCTGCGCACCTGGCGCTCGCCGCGCACCGGCGTCGAGTACCCGGTGGCGATGCGCGTGACGGCGGGCGGCGAGCACTACGACCTCGCGCCGCTGATGGACGACCAGGAGCTCGACGCGCGCCGCAGCACCGGCACCATCTACTGGGAAGGCGCGGTGCGCGCACTGCGCGCCGGCAGCGAGGTCGGCCGCGGCTACCTCGAGCTGACGGGCTACTGGCGGCCGATGGAACTGTAGGGTGGGTCGGCGGCCCGGCCTAGCGCCAGGCCCACACCGGCTGCTCGAGGTGCGCCACGCGCGTCGCGCGGCCGAACACCGCGACTTCCATGAACTGGTAGAGCACCGCCGCGGTCGGCGCGTGGATCAGCGTGCCGAGCAGCGGGTAGCGGATCACCGGGCGGTCGCTTTCCGGGATGGAGACAAACTGCGGCGCGCCGGGACGGCCGAGCTCGGCGAGCGGCACGCGGTACACCTTGGCCACCTCGGCGGGATTGGGCGCGATGCGCGCGCCGTCCGCCACCCAGGCCACAAGCGGGGTGATCAGGTAGCCCGAGCGCGTCGGGTAGTCGTCGAGCGCGCCGAGAAAGCTCTGCGGTGCGAGCTCGAGGCCGATCTCCTCGCGCGCTTCGCGCTGCGCTGCGGCGAGCGCGGACTCGCCGCCATCGACGCGCCCGCCGGGCAGCGCGTACTGTCCCGAGTGGGTGCTCAGGTGCTCGGCGCGCCGCGTGAGCAGCAGCGCGGCCTCGCCGCGCCCGCCGTCGATCACCAGCACGCAGACGGCGGCGCGCTTCAGCGCGCCGGGCGCACCGGGCGCGGGCGCATGGCGCGCGAGGTTGGTGGTGAGTCGCGCGCGCAGTGCCGCGTCGAAGGCGACCGGCTTCACGCGTGGGCGGTGAAACGCATAGGCGGTGATTATCGCCTGCGTGCTATAACTCGCGGCCATGCCGTTCGTCACCTGCGCGGGCCATGCGCTCGAGTACGAATGGATCGGCGCCCCCGCGCCGGGCGAGCCGACGCTGGTTTTCCTGCACGAGGGGCTGGGCTCGATCCGGCAATGGCGCGACTTTCCGCAGCAGCTGGCGCAGGCGACGGGCTGCCGCGCGCTGGTCTACAGCCGCTACGGCTACGGCCAGTCCGACGTGCTCGCCGTGCCGCGCGTCGGCGTCGACTTCATGCATCGCGAGGCGCTCGAGGCGCTGCCGGAGCTGCTGGGGAAGCTTGGCGTCGAGCACCCGCTGCTGGTGGGGCATTCCGATGGCGCGTCGATCGCGCTCATTCATGCCGGATCGGGGCACGCCGTGCGCGCGCTGGCGTTGATGGCGCCGCACGTGTTCGTCGAGCCGATCTGCGTCGAAAGCATCCGCAAGGCGCGCGCGGCGTTCGGCGCGACCGATCTCGCGCAGCGGCTCGGCAAGTACCATCGCGATCCGCGCAAGACCTTTCATCTCTGGGCCGATGTCTGGCTCGACCCGGAATTCCTGAAATGGAACATCGAAGCGTGCCTGCCGGGGATCTCCTGCCCGGTGCTTGCGATCCAGGGCGAGGACGACGAGTACGGCACCATGGCGCAGCTCGAGGCGATCCAGCGCGGCGTGCGCGGCCGTTGCGAGCTGGTGAAGCTCGCCGCCTGCGGCCATGCGCCGTTTCGCGACCAGCCGCGCGCCACGCTCGACGCGCTGACGAGGTTCATCGATGCGCAGCGCGGCTGACGTATTGCGCCGCGACGTGAAGGTGATCGGGCTGGTCGCGCTCGCGCACGGCCTGTCGCACTTCTTCCAGATCGCCACCGCGGTGCTGTTCCCGCTCATCAAGGACGACCTCGGCGTGAGCTATACGGCGCTCGGCGCCACGGTGGCGCTCTACTACACGGTCTCGGGGATCTGCCAGACGCTCGCCGGCTTTGCCGTCGACCGTTTCGGCGCGCGCCGCGTGCTGTTCGCAGGGCTGGCGCTGGCGGTGGCGGGCGCACTGCTCGCCGGGCTGGCGCAGAACTACGCCATGCTGGTGCTCGCGGCGGTGGTCGGCGGCCTCGGCAACAGCGTGTTCCATCCGGTGGATTTTTCCATCCTCAACGCGCGCGTCACCGTGCAGCGGCTGGGCTACGCCTTCAGCTGGCACGGCATCGCCGGGTATCTCGGCTATGCCGCGGCGCCCGCGTACGGCATTGCCATGGCCACGGCCTGTGGCTGGCGCGGCGCGCTGCTCGGGGCGGCGGCGATCGGCGCGCTGGTGGTGCTGGTCCTCGCGCTGCAGCGCGCGTCGCTGCACGTGGAACCCGCCGACGCGAACCGGGTGCGCCCGGGCCTCGGCGCCGACGTGCGCGTGCTCGCGCAGGTGCCGGTGCTCATGGTGTTCGGCTACTTCGTCATGCTGGGCGTGGCCTTCATCGCCATCCAGACCTTCGGCATCGCCGCGATGATCTCGCTCTACGGGGTGAACGTGGCGCTCGCCTCGGCGGCGCTCACCGCCTACCTGGTGGGCGGCGCGACCGGGATCTTCTGCGGCGGCTTCGTCGCCGTGCGCGCCACGCGCCACGACCTCGTCGCGGTGAGCGGCATGGCGGCGAGCGCGACGCTGGTCAGCGTGCTCGCCGCAGGCTGGCTGCCGGGCGCGCTCCTGCCGCTGCTCCTCGGGGCGGCCGGTTTCGCCGGCGGGCTCACCAACCCTTCGCGCGATCTCATCGTGCGCGGCGCAACCCCGGTCGGTGCCACGGGCAAGGTGTACGGCTTCGTGTACTCGGGGCTGGACGTCGGCTCGATGGTGACGCCGGTGGTGTTCGGGTGGCTGCTCGACCGCGGCCAGCCCGCGGCGGTGTTCTACGCCGTGGTCGTGGTGCTGGTGCTGTCGATCCTCACGGTGCTGCGGCTGCCGGAGCGCGCGCCTCAGCCGACGTAGTCGATCCCGCGCCGCTCCAGCAGGCGCAGCAGCGCCGGCCAGTCCTTGTGCGAGGAAGGCCGATCGGCGCGCTCGAACTGCTCGGTGGCCGTGCGGGCGGCGCTCTGCGACATGTGCTGCACGTTGGCCAGGCCACCGGCCATGGCGTCAACCTGGATCTGGCAGGCGCAGTCGAGGTAGTACATGAGCTCGAAAGCCTCGCGCACCGTCTCACCCAGCGTGAGCAGGCCGTGATTGCGCAGGATCATGACCTTGGATTTGCTGCCCAGGCTCGCCGCCATGCGCTCGCGCTCGCTCATGTCGAGCGCAATGCCCTCGTAGTCGTGATAGGCGCACTGCTGCTGCACGCGCATGGCGTGCTGGCTGATCGGCAGCAGCCCGCACTTCATCGCCGACACCGCGACGCCCGCGCGCGTGTGCGTGTGGATCACGCAATTGATCTCCGGCCGCGCCTCGTGCACGCAGCCGTGGATCACGAACCCCGCTTCGTTGTAGCCCAGATCGAGCGGGTCGTCGATCACCTTGCCCCGCGCGTCGATGCGCACCAGGTTGGAGGCGGTGATCTCGTCGAACATCAGCCCGTAGGCGTTGATGAGGAAGTCCTCGCTCCCCGGCACGCGCGCCGAGAAGTGCGTGTAGATCAGGTCGGTCCACTTGAAGACCGCGGCCAGCTGGTAGGCGGCGGCGAGGTCGACGCGCATCTGCCACTCCTCGCGGCTGACGCGCTCACGGACCGGCTTGGAACTCTTCGGCTTGAGGACGGCGCTCATGGGGGGTCTCCTTGGGAGCGGATTCTACTGCGTCGAGCGCATCGAGCAGCAGGCGCGGGTCGTTCTGCGAAAGGCGAGAGGGGTCCGAGAGCATGCGCCGCCACAGGCGCGCGCGCGGATGGCCGTGGTAGAGCCCCAGCATGTGGCGGGCGACGTGGCGCAGGCCGGGTACACCCGCGGCGTACTCGGCCATCGTCTGCACCACTTCGGCGCGCGTCTTGCCCGGGTCGGCGAGCAGCCAGCTGTCATGGTAGGCCGCGCGCCCGAGCATGACCCCGTCCACGCGCGCCAGATGGGCATCGGCCTGCTGCCAGGACGTGATGCCGCCGTTGATCACGATCTCGAGCTGCGGGAAGTCCTGCTTCAGGCGGTAGACGTAATGGTGCTTGAGCGGCGGGATCTCCCGGTTCTCCTTGGGAGAGAGGCCCTTCAGAACGGCGTTGCGCGCGTGGACGATGAAAGTCGAGGCTCCGGCCCGAGACACGGTTTCCACGAAACGGGCGAGGAACTCATAGGTTTCTATCTGATCGATCCCGGTGCGGTGCTTTATCGTCACCGGGATCGAAACCGACTCCCGCATCGCGCTGACGCAATCCGCAACAAGGGTCGGCTCCGCCATCAGGCACGCGCCAAAGGCCCCTTTCTGCACCCGCTCGCTGGGGCACCCGCAGTTCAGGTTCACCTCGTCGTAGCCATAATCCTGAACAAGCTTCGCGCAACGCGCCAGCTCGTCCGGCTCGCTGCCGCCAAGCTGCGCCGCCACCGGGCGCTCCTCGGTGCTGAAACCGAGGTGTCGCTCGACATCGCCGTGCACAAGCGCGCCGGTGGTGATCATCTCCGTGTAGAGAAACGCCCGCGCCGAGACCTGCCGCAGGAAGTAGCGGCAATGCCGGTCGGTCCAGTCCATCATCGGGGCGACGCAGAGGCGGTGGGCGCTCATCGGGCACAAGTGTAGCGCGCGGGTAGAATGCGCCGCATGCACAAGATCCTGGTCACCGGCGGCGCCGGCTTTCTCGGCTCGCACCTGTGCGAGCGGCTGATCGGCGAAGGGCACGACGTCATCTGCCTGGACAACTTCTACACGGGCGGCAAGGCGAACATCAAGCACCTGCTCGGCCGGCCCGAGTTCGAGCTGCTGCGCCACGACGTCACCTTTCCCCTGTACGTGGAAGTCGAGCAGATCTACAACCTCGCGTGCCCCGCTTCGCCGATCCATTACCAGCGCGACCCGGTGCAGACCACCAAGACCAGCGTGCACGGCGCGATCAACATGCTGGGACTCGCCAAGCGCACGCGCGCGCGCATCCTGCAGGCCTCGACCTCCGAGGTGTACGGCGACCCCGAGGTGCACCCGCAGCCCGAAGCCTACTGGGGCCGCGTCAACCCGATCGGCCCGCGCTCCTGCTACGACGAGGGCAAGCGCTGCGCCGAGACGCTGTTCTTCGACTATTACCGCCAGCACCAGCTCGACATCAAGGTGGTGCGCATCTTCAACACCTACGGCCCGCGCATGCACCCGAACGACGGGCGCGTGGTGTCGAACTTCATCGTACAGGCGCTGCGCGGCGAGGACCTCACCATCTACGGCAAGGGCACGCAGACCCGGAGCTTCTGCTACGTCGACGACCTGATCGACGCCATGGTGCGCATGATGGGCACGGCGCGCGGCTTCACCGGCCCGGTGAACATCGGCAACCCGGGCGAGTTCACCATGCTCGCGCTCGCCGAGATGGTGCTGCGCCTCGTCGGCGGCAAGTCGAAGCTCAAGTACCTGCCCGCACCCGAGGACGACCCGATGCAGCGCCAGCCCGACATCGCGCTCGCCAGGGACAAGCTCGGCTGGGCGCCGAAGGTCGCGCTCGAGGACGGGTTGAAGGAGACCATCGCCTACTTCCGCAAGACGCTCGCCGCTTGAAGATCTTCGACTGCGTCCCGTTCTTCAACGAGTTCGAGCAGCTGCGCCTGCGCATCGCGCTGCTCGAGGACCTGGTTGACCATTTCGTGGTGGTCGAGGCTCACCAGACGCACACGGGCAAGCCCAAGCCCCTGTACCTGTCGGAGTCCGGAGATGCTGCGCTGCTGCAGCATCCCAAGCTGGTCGTGCGAGCCGTGGACCTGCCGGTGGGGGAGAGCCATTGGGAGCGCGAGCAGTATCAGCGGGATGCCTTGGGCGCCGTCCTCAAGGACCTCGGCGCCGGGGCCGGCGACATGGTGCTGGTTTCCGACGTCGATGAGATTCCAGCGCCGGCCGCGGTGCGGCGCGCGGCCGCGGTGCTGGCCGCCGCCGCGCAGCGCACGATTCTCGTCTTCGAGCAGCGCCTGTTCTACTTCCGTCTCAATTTCGAGCTGGTGTGGTCGCACAAGCTGCCCTGGCTCGGCACCGCGGCCTCGCTCTACGGGCAGACGAAAAGCGTCAATGGCCTGCGCACCACGGCACGCCGCATCCGCGGCCGGCATGCGCAAGGCTACGACCGCGGCGCGCGCGTGTTCCGGCTGCCCGAGGGGGGCTGGCACTTCTCGTATCTGGGTGGCGACGAGGCGTTTCGTGACAAGCTCGCGGCGTTCGCGCACCAGGAGAATCGGGAGCATCACAGCCGCCGGATCTC
>JBFFZT010000054.1:0-7875 GCA_041568535.1 Burkholderiales bacterium
GGCTGCGCGCGCGCGTTCGTCGCCTACAACGCCTACTAAGGCGCCTTGCTGCGCCGGGGCGCCGGGCCGCGCCCGGCGTAGGGATTGCGGCCGGTGCGGAACTCCACGCGCATCGGCGTGCCGCGCAGCGCAAACGTGTCGCGAAACACGCCCTCGAGGTAGCGCCGGTAGCTCTCGGGCAGCTGGTCGAGCGAATTGCCGTGGATGATGATGCGCGGCGGATTGTGCCCGCCCTGGTGCGCGTAGCGCAGCTTCGGGCGCCGCAGGCCCTTTCTCGGCGGCGCCTGGCGCTCGACCGCGGCGATCAGCGCGCGCGTGAGCTTCGGCGTCGGCATCTTCGCCATCGCCGCGGCATAGGCCGCGTCCACCGAGCGCATCAGCTCGCCCAGGCCCTTGCCGGCTTTCGCCGACAGATAGTGGGTCTCGGCAAAGCCGAGGAATCCGAGCTTCCAGGCGAGCTCGTGCTTCACGCGCTCACGCGCTTCCTTGCCCGCGGCATCCCACTTGTTCACCGCCACGACCAGCGCGCGCGCGCGCTCCAGGATGTAGCCGGCGACGTGCGCGTCCTGCTCGGACACGCCGTCGAGCGCATCCAGCACCAGGATGGCGACGTTCGACTGCTCGATCGCCTGCAGCGTCTTCACGATGGAGAACTTCTCCACCGTCTCGCCCTGCCGGCCGCGCTTGCGCAGCCCGGCCGTGTCGATCAGCGTGTAGCGCCGGCCGGCGCGCTCGAACGGCACCTCGATGGCGTCGCGCGTGGTGCCGGGCTCGGCAAAGGCGATCACGCGCTCTTCGCCGACCAGCGCGTTGACCAGCGTGGACTTGCCGACGTTGGGCCGGCCGACGACGGCCACGCGCGGGTGCTTGTCGCGCGTCGCTTCGTCTTCGCTCGGCGCCTCGGGAAACTGCGCCAGCACGCCTTCGATCAGGTCGGCCACCCCCTCGCCGTGCGCCGCCGAGATGGCGTTCGGCTGCCCCAGGCCGAGCGCGTGGAATTCGGCCACCGCGGCGTCGCTCGACATGCCCTCGCACTTGTTCGCCACCAGCCAGACGCGCGCGCCGAGCTTGCGCAGGCGCGCCGCGATCTCGCGGTCGTCCGCGTGCAGGCCGGCGCGGCCGTCGGTGAGGAACACGACGGCGTCGGCTTCGGCCATCGCCTGCTCGGCCTGGCGGCCCATCTCGGCGAAGATGCCCGATTTCGCGCCGGGCTCCAGCCCGCCGGTGTCGATGACGATGAACGCCCGCGGCCCGACGCGCCCCTCGCCGTAGTGCCGGTCGCGCGTCACCCCGGGCACGTCCACCACGATCGCGTCGCGGCGGCGCGTCAGCCGGTTGAACAGGGTCGACTTGCCGACGTTGGGCCGCCCGACGAGGGCGATGACCGGTTTCACGCGCGCCGCCCCCCGCTCAGGGCGCCAGCGCGAACAGCCCGCCGGCCTGCGTCTGCACCAGCAGGCCGCCCGCCAGCGCGTGCGGCGCGGCGCGCACCGCGCTGCCGTCGGTGCTGGCGCGCGCCTCGAAGGCGCCCGAATCGCGCGCCAGCAGATGCACCACGCCCTCCAGGTCGCCGACCGCGATGTGCGCGCCGAGGGGCAGCGGGCGCGACAGCTGGCGGTGCGCGAGCTTGTCCTGCTTCCACAGGCTGCGCCCGTTCGTGCGGTCGAGCGCGTGCACCGCGCCGCGCTCGTCGCTCACGTAGGCATAGCGCGCGTCGGCGCTGACGCCGGTGGCGCTCGAGATGTCGCGCGCCCACAGCAGGCTGCCGCTTTGCGCATCGAAGCAGGCGACGCGGCCCTGGAACGCCGCCGCGCACACTTCGCGCCCGACCACCGCCGGATCGCCGACGACGTCGGTCACGCGCTCGAGCTCGGTCGTGCCCCGGGGGTCGGCGACCGTCGCCTCCCAGCGCAGGGCGCCGCCGTCGAGCGCGAGCGCCACCAGCTTGCCGCCGGAAAAGCCGGCATACAGCAAATCCTCGTGCACCGTCATGCCCTGCGGCGTGCGCAGGCGCAGCGCGGCGGGCGCGCGCTGGAAGCTCCAGCGGCGCTTGCCGTCGGCTTCGTCGAGCGCATGGACGCGGCTGTCGGCGCTGCGCACCAGCACCAGCCCGCCCGCCAGGCGCGGCGCCGCCAGCACCTCGCTCGAGACCCGCGCGCGCCAGCGTTCCTTGCCGGTGAGCGCATCGAGCGCGAACACGGCGCCGTCGTCGCTGGCCACCGCGACCGTCGTGGCGTTCGCGCCCACGCCGCCGGAGAGCCGCGCCGCCAGCGTCACGTGCCAGCGCTCGCGGCCGTCCGCGGCATCGAGGCGCACCACCGTGCCGTCGCGCGCCGCGGCATAGGCCGCCTCGCCGGCGAGCGCCGGGCTGAACTCAAAGCCCGCGGCCGCGCCGACGCGCGCCGACCAGAGCACGCGCGGCGCCTCGGCCCGCGCCAGCGGCTCCAGCGCCGCCGGCTTCGGCCCGCTGGGCGAGCCGCCGAAACAGCCCGCGACGGCGCCGAGCAGCACCGCGAGCGCCGCGCGCCGGGTCACGTCAGCCCCCGAGCGCGTCGAGGCGCATCTGCACGCTTTCGCGGAACGCGCCGCTCGCCTTCTCCAGCGCGAGCTGGTAGGCGGTGCGCGCCTCCGCCGGCCGGTCCTTGGCGACGAGCACGTCGCCGCGCAGCGCGGCGAAGAGCGCGGCGTAGGCCTCCAGGGGCTTTTCCTCGAGCAGCGCCAGCGCCTCGTCGTAGGCGCGCTCGTCGAGCAGCAGCGCGGCAAGGCGCAGGCGCGCGAGGTTGCGGAAGTCCTCCGAGCTCGAGCGCTCCATCACCCACTGCAGCTGCGCCTTGGCGCTCTTCAGCTCACCGCGCTCGAAATGGAAATGCGCCGCGGCCAGCGCGCCCATCGAGGCGTACAGCGTGCCGGCGTAGCGCTCGGTGAGCGCGCCGCCCGCGTCGCGCAGCCCCTTGGCGTCGCCGGCGCGCAGTGCCTTGGACAGCGTGTCGTACAGCACCGCCGCCTCGGCCGACTGCTGGCGCTGGTACCAGCGCCAGCCGTTGGTGCCGGCGACGGCGACGGCCGCGGCCACGATCACCAGCACGATGAGGCGCGCGTTCTCCTTCCACCAGGCCCGGAGGGCGTCGAGTTTTTCCTGCTCTTCCAGATCGAGCTTCTGCATGGCCATGGGTCAGGATCCCTTGAGAATGTCGCGCAGGCGCGAGCCCAGCGCGGCGCGCGCCACCTGCTGCTGCGGCCGCGCGTCGCGCAGCGGCTTCACCGTCACCGCGGTCGCCTTCAGCTCGTCCTCGCCGACGATCAGCGCCAGCGCCGCGCCGCTCGCGTCGGCTTTCTTCATCTGCGACTTGAAGCTGCCGCCGCCGGCGTGCAGCACCACCGAAAAGCCCGCCGCCCGCAGCTCCTCGCCGAGCGCGAACGCGTACTCGAGCGTGCCTTCGCCCTGGTGCACCAGGTACGCGCTGGGCGCCGCCGGTGCCGGCGCGCCGAGCAGCGCGCACAGCCGCTCGACCCCGGCGGCGAAGCCGACGCCGGGGGCGGGCTTGCCGCCGAGCTGCGCGAACAGGCCGTCGTAGCGCCCGCCGCCGCACACCGTGCCCTGCGCGCCGAGCCGATCGCTCACCCACTCGAACACCGTGAGATTGTAGTAGTCCAGGCCGCGCACCAGCCGCGGGTTGATCTCGAACGCGACGCCGCTCGCGCGCAGCAGGCGCTGCAGGCGGTCGAAGTGGGCGCGCGAGGCCTCGCCCAGGTAGCGCGTCATGTCCGGGGCGCCGGTTACCACTTCCTGCACCAGCGGGTTCTTCGAATCGAGGATGCGCATCGGATTGGTATGCAGGCGCCGCTTCGCGTAGGCGTCGAGACGCGCCTCGTTGGCCTCGAGGTGGCGCACCAGGTCGGCACGATAGCGTGCGCGCTCTTCGCTCGAGCCGATGGTGTTGAGTTCGAGCCGGATGCCGTCCAGGCCGAGCTCGCGCCACAGCGCCGCGCACATCACGATCAGCTCGGCGTCGACGTCGGGCCCGCCGAAGCCGAGCGCTTCCGCCCCGAACTGGTAGAACTCCCGGTAGCGCCCCTTCTGCGGACGCTCGTGGCGATACATGGGGCCCTGGTACCAGAGGCGCCGCGGGCCATCGTACAGCAGGCTATGCTCGATCGCCGCGCGCACCGTAGAGGCGGTGGCTTCGGGCCGCAGCGTCAGGCTTTCCTCGTTGAGCGCGTCGGTGAAGGTATACATCTCCTTCTCGACGATGTCGGTCGCCTCGCCGATGGCGCGGCGGAACAGCGCCGTGGGCTCGAGCAGCGGCGTGCGCACGTGCCGGTAGCCGTAGCGCGCGAACCAGGCCGCGACCACGCCTTCGAGCCAGAGGCGCTTTTCCGCCTCGTCAGGCAATACGTCGTTCATGCCGCGCACGGCCTGCAATGGCGTGCTCACGGCTCAGGCGGCCTTGATCGGAATGTTGCGGGCGCGCGCGCGCGTCGCGCCCGGCGCGTAATTCCTGCGCACGTACTCCTCGACGATCTCCTGGAACTCCTCGGCGATGCGCTCGCCCTTCAGCGTCACGGTCTTGGCGCCGTCCACGTACACCGGCGCCACCGGCGTCTCGTTGGTGCCCGGCAGGCTGATGCCGATGTCGGCGTGCTTGGATTCGCCCGGCCCGTTCACGACGCAGCCCATCACCGCGACGCGCATGTCCTCGACCCCCGGGTAGCGCGCGCGCCACGCCGGCATCTGCGCGCGCAGGTAGCGCTCGATGCGCGCGGCGAGCTCCTGGAAGTACGTGCTGGTGGTGCGGCCGCAGCCCGGGCAGGCCGCCACCATCGGCGCGAACGAGCGGATGCCCATGGTCTGCAGCAGCTCCTGCGCCACCACCACCTCGCGCGTGCGCTCGCCGCCCGGGTCCGGCGTGAGCGAGATGCGGATGGTGTCGCCGATGCCCTCCTGCAGCAGCACGGCGAGCGCGGCGCTCGAGGCGACGATGCCCTTGGTGCCCATGCCGGCCTCGGTGAGGCCCAGATGCAGCGCGTAGGCGCAGCGCCGCGCCAGCTCGCGGTACACCGCGATCAGGTCCTGCACCTGGCTCATCTTGCAGGAGATGACGATGCGCTCGGGCGCGAGGCCCAGCTCCTCGGCCGCGCGCGCCGACTCCAGCGCGGACGCGATCACCGCTTCGCGCATCACCGCGTCCGCGTCGAGCGGATCCTTGCGCCGCGCGTTCTCGTCCATCATGCGCGCCAGCAGCTCGGGGTCGAGGCTGCCCCAGTTCACGCCGATGCGCACCGGCTTCGCCCAGCGCACCGCGGTCTCGATCATGGTGGCGAACTGCTCGTCGCGCTTCGCGCCGCGCCCGACGTTGCCCGGGTTGATGCGGTACTTGGCGAGCGCGCGCGCGCAGTCGGGAAACTGCGCCAGCAGCTTGTGGCCGTTGTAGTGGAAGTCCCCGACCAGCGGCACGCCGCAGCCCATCGCGTCGAGCTGCGCGCGGATCGGCGCCACCTGCGCCGCGGCCTCCGGCGTGTTCACCGTGATGCGCACCAGCTCCGAGCCGGCCGCCGCGAGCTCGGCCACCTGCCGCGCGGTGGCGGCGGCGTCGGCGGTGTCCGTGTTGGTCATCGACTGCACCACCACGGGCGCGCCGCCGCCGATGGCCACCGAACCCACCATGACGCGTCTGGAGATCCGGCGCTCGAGCACGGCTATTCCAGGGTGAGGCGCGCCACTTCGACCTTCACGTGCGGCATCAGGTCCACCGGCTTGTCGTTGTAGGTCAGCTTCACGTGCTGCGCGTTGCCGATCACCACGCTGAAGGGCGGCACGCCGACCACCACGCGCTCGCTGCCCGCGGGATGCAGGTGCGACACCAGGAGCTTGCCGGTGCCGCTGGTGATCTCGACCCAGGATTCCCGCTCGAAGCGCAGCACGATGCGGCGCCAGCCGCCGCTCGCGACGCGCGCCTCCTCGTCGGCCGCCGTGACGCCCGCCGCCGCGGGGGCGCTCGCCTGCGGCGCAGCGGTGCTCGCCTGCGGCGCGGGCGCACTCGGCTGCGGCGCGGGCGCACTCGGCTGCGGCGCGGGCGCGCTGGCCTGGGGCGCGGCACTCGCCAGCTCGATGCGCTGCGCGTCCTTGCGCGCCGGCTCGGCCGGCTGCTGCGCCGCGGAGATGAAAGTCAGGCGCGCGCTGCCGGCGCGCTCCTGGCGCCACTCGAGCACCACCGCGGCGACCACCGCCAGCAGAGCGATGGACAGCACCGCGTAGGCTACGTTCGAGCGCCGCGAGGCGTCGGAGAACGGCACCGGCTGGCGCAGGCGCTGCGCGAGCCGGTCGGCATCGGGCAGCGTCTGGCCTTCGCCGACGCGCGCCACGAGCGCATCCGCCTCAAGGCCGAGCAGCTGCGCATACTTGCGCACCATGCCGCGCACCGCGGCGCCGCCCGGGAGCCGCCCCCACTCGCCGCGCTCGAGCGCATCGAGCTGCCGCGGCGCGAACTTCAGCCGGCGCGCGGCTTCGTCCTGGCCCAGGCCGGCTGCCTCGCGCGCGCGCGCGAGCACCGCGCCCACCGGTTCCGGGGCGGGCGGCGGCGGCGGCGCGGCGGCGGTCTCGGGCAGCTCACTCATAGTTACCGCGTTGCAAAGCCTGGAATTCGGGCGAGTCCGGAAAGCGCCGGCGCAGCTGAATGGCGTAGGACTGCTCCGCCACGCGCGCGCCGAGGCGGCGCTCGACGCGCAGCGCGAGCCACAGCGATTCGGCGCTGGGCTGCGCCACCGTCGCGTGCTCCGCCAGGAGGCGGCGCGCCTCGTTGTAGCGGCCCTGGCGATAGCGCAGCTGGGCGAACTGCAGCATGGCGACCGGCAGTTTCGGTTCGATGCGCAGCGCGCGCTGCAGGTTGTCCTCGGCCGCAGCCAGGTCGCCGGTGCGCATCGCGCACACGCCGGCCGCCGCGAAGCTGCGCGCCGGGGTGGCGTACAGCGGGTTGTCGAGCGCGCGCCGGAAGTACGCCGTCGCCTCGCGCTCGCGGCCGACCTGGCACAGGAACCAGCCGTAGTTGTGATTGATGTCGGGATCCCCCGGCGCCAGGCTGACCGCGCGCTGGAAGCTTGCCTCGGCGAGCGCGTTCTCGCGCAGCTCCATGTAGACCAGGCCGAGCACGCCGTGGGCGGTGGCGTAGCTCGCGTCGGCGCTCACCGCGATGCGCAACTCCTCCAGCGCCACGTTCATGTTGCCACGCGAGAAGTACAGCGTGGCGAGCTCGGTGTGGATGCGCGCGCGATTACGCGGCGTGGTGGGCGAGCCGACCATGGCGCCGCTGTCGCCGACCGGCCCCGGCGGCGGCGGCGTGGCGCAGCCGGCGGCGAGTACCGCGAGCGCGAGGCACAGGCGCCGCATCACGGGCTCACCTGCGTCACGCGCAGCTTCGCGCTGCGGCGCGTGCGGTCGGCCACGTCGCCGGCGAGCTGGCCGCAGGCGGCATCGATGGCGTCGCCGCGCGTCTTGCGCGTGGTCACCGTGACGCCCTTGGCCTGCAGCACCTGGGCAAAGCGCCGGATGCGCTCGGGCGGCGAGCGGCGGAACTCGGTGCGCGGAAACGGGTTGAAGGGGATGAGGTTGAACTTGCAGCTCACCTGCCCTGCGATGCGCGCGAGCGCGCGCGCCTCCGCGTCGCCGTCGTTCACGCCGTCGAGCATCACGTACTCGAAAGTGATGAAGTCGCGCGGCGCCTTCTCCAGGTAGCGCCGGCAGGCCGCGAGCAGCTCGCGGATCGGGTATTTGCGGTTCACCGGCACCAGCTGGTCGCGCAGCTCGTCGGTCGGCGCGTGCAGCGACACCGCGAGCGCCACCGGGCAGGCCTCGCGCAACTCGTCCATGCCCGGGATCAC
>JBFFZT010000055.1:0-7853 GCA_041568535.1 Burkholderiales bacterium
CACTGGCGCGCCTGCACGCGCTGCGCGAGCGCCCGGGCCCGGCGCGGCTGCCGCGCGCCGTGCTGCAGCTGCATCCCGGGCAGAAGCACGCGCTGCTGGTCGATTCGCGGCGCTCGCGGCTGTACGTGTTCGAGAATGTCGGCGGCCGCCCGAGCTACGTGGCCGACTACTACGTGTCCCTGGGCAAGCGCGGGGTCGACAAGGCGCGCGAGGGCGACCAGAAGACCCCGATCGGCGTGTATCACGTGACGGCCAACCTGCCGCGCCAGAAGCTTTCCGACTTCTACGGCGCCGGCGCCTATCCGATCAACTACCCGAACCAGTACGACCGGCAGCGCGGGCGCAACGGCTACGGCATCTGGGTGCACGGCACGCCGCCGGATACCTACAGCCGGCCGCCGCGGGCGAGCGACGGCTGCATCGTGCTCGCCAACCCCGACCTGCTGTCGGTCGGTCGGCTGGTGCAGGTCGGCGCGACGCCGGTGATCATCGCCGACGAGATCGAGTGGGCGGACGCGGCCGCGCTGGAGGCCGAGCGCAGCGCCCTCGCCGGCGCGCTGGAGCGCTGGCGCGCCGACTGGGAGAGCCGCGACACCGAGCGCTACCTCGAGCATTACGCGCCCGATTTCCGCGCCGGCAGCCAGGACCGCAAGGCCTGGGCGGCGCACAAGCGCGGCGTCAATGCCGCCAAGGCCTGGATCCAGGTCTCGCTGGCGCAGGTGTCGATGCTGCGCTACCCGCGCGAAGCCGACTTCGTCGCGGTCACCTTCGAGCAGGACTACCGCTCGAGCAATCTTTCCAACACCATGCGCAAGCTGCAGTACTGGCAGAAGGTGGACGGCCGCTGGCGCATCATTTATGAGGGCGCGGCGTGAACTTTAGATTGTCCTTTCTGTGGAAACCCCTGGTCGTGCTGTCCGCCGCGGCGGCGGCGCCCGGCGCGCTTGCCGCCGAGCCGCAGGTCGACCTGAAAACGAGCGCCGGCACCATCCGACTCGAGCTCTACCCCGCCAAGGCGCCGAAGACGGTGGCCAACTTCCTGCAGTACGTGAAGGACGGGCATTTCGACGGCACCATCTTTCACCGCGTGATCCCCGGCTTCATGATCCAGGGCGGCGGCTTCGACGCCGGCTTCAAGCAGAAGGCGACGCGCGCCCCGGTCGTCAACGAAGCGCAGGGTGCGGTCAAGGCGGGCCTGAAGAACGACGTCGGCACCATCGCCATGGCGCGCACCTCGGATCCGAACTCGGCCACGGCGCAGTTCTTCATCAACGTGAACGACAACGCCTTCCTCAACTGGGGCGACCCGCGCGGCGACGGCAACGGCTACGCGGTGTTCGGCAAGGTGGTCTCGGGCATGGACGTGGTCACCAAGATCGCCAAGACGCCGACCGGCGCGGGTGGCCCGTTCCGCAGCGACGTGCCGCGCGAGGCGGTGACCATCCAGTCGGCCACCGTGGTCGGCAAGTAGCCCGGCGGCGTGCCCGCCACGCTGTTCATCTCGGACCTGCACCTCTCGGGCGAGCGCCCGGCGATCAACGAGCGGTTCTTCGAATTCCTGCGCACCCAGGCGGCGCGCGCGGCGGCGCTGTACGTCCTCGGCGACCTGTTCGAGTACTGGATCGGCGACGACGAGCTCGACGCGGCGGGCGGCGACCCGCTGGCGCGGCGCGTGGCCGAGGCGCTGGGCGAAGTGTCGCACCGGGGCGTAAGCGTGGCGTTCATGCACGGCAACCGCGACTTCCTCGTCGGGCAGCGCTTCGGCCAGGCGAGCGGCGCGCGCCTGCTCGAGGACCCGTCGGTGGAGGAAATCGGCGGCGTGCGCACGCTGCTCATGCACGGCGACACGCTGTGCACCGACGACCACGATTACCAGGCCTGGCGCCGCACCGCGCGCTCGCGCGAGTGGCAGCAGGCGTTCCTCGCCAAGTCGCTCGCCGAGCGGCGCACGGCGCTGCAGGCGCTGCGCGAGAAGAGCAAGGAAGTCGTCGGCGCCAAGCCCGCCGAGATCATGGACGTCAACGCCACGGCGGTGCGTGAGGCCCTGCGCGCGCATAGCCTGACGCGGCTGGTGCACGGGCATACGCACCGCCCGGCGCGCCATGCGCTTGAGGTGGACGGCCGGCATTGCGAGCGCTGGGTGCTGCCCGACTGGTACGAGCGCGGCGGCTACCTCGCCATCGACGACACCGGCCCGCGCCTCGTGAGCTTCTAGCCCAGGCCGCGCTGCAGGTCCGCTATCAGGTCTTCGACGCCCTCCAGGCCCACGGCGAGCCGGATCAAGCCATCGCCGATGCCGGCGGCGGCGCGCGCCTCCGGGGTCAGGCGGCCGTGGGTCGTGGTCGCCGGGTGCGTGATGGTGGTCTTGACGTCGCCGAGGTTGCCCGTGATCGAGATGAGCTGCGTCGCGTCGATTACCTTCCACGCCGCTTCCCGGCCGCCTGTCACGTCGAACGAGACGATGGCGCCGCCCGCGCGCTGCTGGCGCCTGGCGAGCGCGTGCTGCGGGTGGCTCGGCAGCCCCGGATAGTAGACCCGCGCCACCTGCGGCTGGCCCTCGAGCCATTGCGCCACGGCGAGCGCGCGCTCCGACTGCGCCAGCATGCGGATCTCGAGCGTCTCCATGCCCTTGAGCACCACCCAGGCGTTGAACGGCGAGATCGAGGGGCCGGCCGTGCGCAGGAACCCCACCAGGCCGTCCATCACCGGGCCTTTCGCGCCCACGACCGCGCCGCCCAGTACACGGCCCTGGCCGTCCAGGTACTTGGTCGCCGAATGGATGACCAGGTCCGCGCCGAGCGCTAGCGGCCGCTGCAGCGCCGGCGTGCACAGGCAGTTGTCGACCACCAGCGGCGCCCCCGCCTTTTTCGCTACCGCCGCGATCGCGCCGATGTCGGCGACCTCGCCCAGGGGGTTGGACGGCGACTCGAGGAACAAGAGCCGCGTGTTCGGGCGCACCGCCCGCTGCCACTGCCCGATGTCGGTCAGCGGCACGAACGTCGTCTGCACGCCGAACTTCGGCAGCAGCGTCGAGAACATTTGCACGGTCGCGCCGAAAATGGCGTTCGAGGACACGATGTGGTCGCCCGCCTTGAGCAGCACCATCGCCGTCGCGAGGATCGCCGACATGCCCGACGCCGTCGCCACGCAGGCCTCGGCGCCCTCGAGCGCCGCGAGGCGGTCCTGCATCATGCTGACCGTCGGGTTGGTGTAGCGCGAGTAGACGAAGCCGTCGCCGCTGCCGGAAAAGCCCGCGGCCGCCTGCGCGGCGTTCTCGAATACGTAGCTCGAGGTGAGGAACAGCGCCTCGGCATGTTCCTGGAAGCCGGTGCGGCGCTGGCCGGCGCGTACGCCCAGGGTGGATTGCTCGAACGGCTTCGCCATAAAAAAACCCGGTCCTTTCGTTAACTAAGCGGACCGGGCTCTCTCGGCACGCTTTAGCTGTATTTTTAACGCGCCCGCAAGCTGTGGCTCAAATCGGCGCGAGAGGGACTATAGCAAATTCATTGTGCCGTGACCAGATTGAGGTCGAGCTGGGCGCCCTCGCCCTCCTCGCCCGAGTCGCGCGCGGCGTCGCGCCGCACCTCGATGGCGTGCAGGTAATCGCTGGTGACGTCGCCGGTGATGTAGTTGCCGTCGAAGCACGAGGTCTCGAACGTCTTCAGCTTGGGGTTGATCTGGCGCACGGCGTCCTGCAGCGCGCCCAGTTCCTGGTAGATCAGCGCGTCGGCGCCGATCTCGCGCCCGACCTCCTCCTCGCTGCGGTGCGCCGCGATCAGCTCGGAGCGCGTCGGCATGTCGATGCCGTAGACGTTGGGAAAGCGCACCGGCGGCGCCGCCGAGGCGAAGTACACCTTGCGCGCGCCGCCTTCGCGCGCCATCTGCACGATCTCGCCGCTGGTGGTGCCGCGCACGATGGAATCGTCCACCAGGAGCACGTTCTTGCCCTTGAACTCGACGCCGATGGTGTTCAGCTTCTGGCGCACCGAGCGCCGCCGCACCGCCTGCCCGGGCATGATGAAGGTGCGGCCGATGTAGCGGTTCTTGACGAAGCCCTCGCGGTACGGCAGCCCGAGCCCCTGCGCCAGCTGCAGCGCCGACGGGCGGCTCGAGTCCGGGATCGGGATCACGACGTCGATGTCGAGGTGGCGGTAGCTGCGGCGGATCTTCTCGGCGAGCTTCTCGCCCATCACCAGGCGTGTCTCGTACACCGACGCGCCGTCGATCACCGAGTCCGGCCGCGCCAGGTACACGTACTCGAAAATGCAGGGATTGAGCGAGGTCGCCGGCGCGCACTGCTGGCTGTGGAAGTTGCCCTCCTCGTCGATCAGCACCGCCTCGCCCGGGGCGATATCGCGCAGCAGGCGAAAGCCGAGCGCATCGACGGCCACCGACTCCGAGGCCACCATGTACTCGGTGCCGCGCTCGGTCTCGTTGTAGCCGATGCAGGCCGGGCGGATGCCGTAGGGATCGCGGAACGCGAGCACGCCGTAGCCGGCGATCATGGCGATGACGGCGTAGGCGCCGCGGCAGCGCCGGTGCACGTTGGCCACGGCACGGAAGATGGTCTGCGGGTCGAGGCGCAGCTTGACCGAGGTCTTCTCCAGCTCGTGCGCCAGCACGTTGAGCAGCACTTCGGAGTCCGAGTTGGTGTTGATGTGCCGCAGGTCCTGGCGGAACATCTCCTCCTTCAGCGCATCGGCATTGGTCAGGTTGCCGTTGTGGCCGAGCACGATGCCGAACGGGGAGTTGACGTAGAACGGCTGCGACTCGGCCGAGTTGAACGCCGAGCCGGCGGTCGGGTAGCGGCAGTGCGCCACGCCGATGTTGCCGGGCAGCGAGCGCATGTTGCGCGTGCGGAACACGTCGCGCACCTGGCCGTTGCCCTTCTGCATGTGGAAGGTCTTGCGCTCGGCGGTGACGATGCCCGCCGCGTCCTGGCCGCGGTGCTGCAGGAGCAGCAGCCCGTCATACAGGAGCTGGTTGACGGGCCCGCGCGCTACGATGCCGAGGATCCCGCACATGGGAGCCGCCTCGCGGTGACGTTAAGGGTCAATGATAGCGCAGGCGCTGGGCCAGCGCCTGCGGCAGCCAGGGGCGCAGCGCGAGCGCCGCGCGCCCCATCGGCGGGCCGCACACCGAGTCGCGCCACGCGCTCTGGCGCGGGAACGCCGTCAGTCCGGCGAGGATCGCAAACGCGAGCAGGATCACCAGCCCGCGCGCCACCCCGAACATGCCGCCGAGGACATGATCGAGCTCGCCCAGCCCCGCGACCTTGACCAGCTTGCGCAGGAACTGCCCCACCAGCGTGCACACCGCGAGAATGACGATGAACACCGCGACGAACGCGATGAGGATGCGCAGCTCGGGCGTGGGGATCGAATCGGGCATCACCTCGGCGAGCGGGCTGCCGAAGTAATTGGCGCCGAGGAAGGCGAGCACCCAGGCCGCCACGGAGATCACCTCGCGCACCAGGCCGCGCCAGGCGCCCCAGGCGATCGACACCACGAACCCGGCCAGGATGACGTAGTCGAGCCAGGTCATCTCAGGAGCGCGTCGTGACGCTGCCGGGCTTGAAGCCGAGCGCCTTGATCTGCTTGAGGGCGCGCTCGGCCGCGTCGCGCGTCGCGTACGGGCCCGCGCGCACGCGCGTCACGGTCCCCTGCGCAGTCGCCACGGGCTCGGTGAAGTGCGGGATCTTCGCCGCCTTCAGCTTGGCGATGACGCCCTCGGGCTCGGCGTAGGCGCCGACCGGCACGATGAACTGGGCGTTCGCCAGCGCCGCTTCGGCGCGCGCGCGCTCGGCCGCGTCCGGCGCGGGCGCTGGGGTCGGCGTGGGCGCCGCCGGCTTGGCCTCGGCCTGGACTGCCGGCGCCTCCGGCTTGGCCTCTACTCTCGGCTGTTCCTGCGGTGGCGCGGGCTTGGGTACCGCCTTCGGCTTGAACGCCGACTCGTTCTCGCTCGGGATGCGCACGCTCACCGGCGCGGTTTGCCGCGGCTGCGGATCGAAGATCCACGGCAGAACGATCACGGCAGCGAGCACCAGCGCGATCGACCCGACCAGGCGCCGCCGGCCGCGGCGCTTGAGCGTGCTGACGTCCTGCGATTCAGCCATGGGTGCCGGCGCCGTTTCCGGGGGCCGCGAGAGATTGCATCACTTCGGCGACGGTCAGGAAGGATCCGAAGGCGACGATCTTATCATTCTCTCCCGCCTCCGCCCGCGCCGCGGCGCACGCCTGCGCGGCGCTGGCGTGCCTGAACACCGGCGCGCTGACGCCGACCGACGACAGGATGTCTGCCAGTGCATCGGCGTCGGTCCCGCGCGGCCCGGCGAGCGCGCACAGATGCCAGCGCGTGATGCGCGGGGCCATCACCCGCACCACGCCGGCGATGTCCTTGTCGCGCAGCATGCCGAACACGGCGATGGTTTCCGCGGCATAGCCCGCGGCGCCGAGGTTTTCCGCCAGCGTCTCGGCGGCCGCCGGATTGTGCGCCACGTCGAGGATCACCTGCGGCCGGCCGGGGAGCACCTGAAAGCGCCCCGGCAGCGCGACTTCGGCCAGGCCGCGGCGCACGTCGCCCATGCTCACCGGCAGGCGCTCGCGCAGCGCATCGAGCGCGGCGAGCGCAGCCGCGGCATTGGTCAGCTGGCGCTTGCCGCGCAGCGCCGGATAGGCGAGCGCCGATCGCTTCGTCGCCGGCCCCCAGTAGTCCCACTGCCCCGGGTGCGCCTGGTAGCCGAAGTCCCGGCCCAGCTGCAGGAGCGGCGCGCCGAGGCGCGCGGCGGCCGCAAGCACGCTCGCCGGCGGATCGGCATCGGCCAGAATCGCCGGCCGCCCCGCGCGAAACACGCCGGCCTTCTCGCCGCCGATGGCCTCGCGCGTGGCGCCCAGATACTCCATGTGGTCCAGGCCGATGTTCGTTACCACGGCGCAGTCGGCATCGAGCACGTTGACCGCGTCGAGCCGCCCGCCCAGGCCGACCTCGAGCACGAGCGCGTCGAGCGCCTCGCGCGCGAACAGCCAGAACGCCGCCAGCGTGCCGTACTCGAAGTAGGTCAGCGGCACGGCGCCGCGCGCCTGCTCCACGGCGTCGAAGCCCTCCGCCAGCCGCGCGTCCGTCGCTTCGCGCTGGCCGACGCGCACGCGCTCGTTGTAGCGCAGCAGGTGCGGCGAGGTGTACAGGCCCACGCGTCGGCCGGAGGCGTGCAGGATGGCCTCCAGCATGGCGCACACCGATCCCTTGCCGTTGGTGCCCGCGACCGTCACCACCGGGCAGTCGATGCGCGCGTCCATGCGCGCCAGCACTTCGCGCACGCGCTCCAGCCCCAGGGCGATGGCGTCGGGGTGCTGGCGCCCGATGAACTCGAGCCACCACGCGAGCGGACGCGCGCTCACGAAGGCTGGTCGACGGCGATTCCCTGTAGCAGCCCGAGCAGCGCGGCCAGCTTGTCGCGCAGCTGGCGGCGGTCGACGATCATGTCCACCGCGCCCTTCTCCAGCAGGAATTCCGCGCGCTGGAAGCCCTCCGGGAGCTTCTGGCGCACGGTCTGCTCGATGACGCGCGGGCCCGCGAACCCGACCAGCGACTTGGGCTCCGCAATCACCACGTCACCGATCATGGCGTAGCTCGCCGACACGCCGCCGGTGGTGGGATCGGTGAGCACCGTGACGAACGGCAAGCGGCGCTCGGCCAGGTCGGTGAGCGCCGCGGTGGTCTTCGCCATCTGCATCAGCGACAGCAGCCCTTCCTGCATGCGCGCGCCGCCGCTCGCCGTGATGACGACGAACGGCAGCTTCTGCTCGATGGCGACGCGCACCCCGCGCACGAAGCGCTCGCCGAGCACCGAGCCC
>JBFFZT010000056.1:0-7822 GCA_041568535.1 Burkholderiales bacterium
CGCATGGCTTGGAAGCGCCGGCCGTCTTTCACGAGCTGCAGTTTCGAATGCTTCTCGCCGACCACGCGCTGGCTTTCGAGCGCGAATGTATCGCAGAAGAGTGGCGGCGGAAAGCCCGGGCCCCACACGCGCGCTTCGAGCAATTGCGCCAATCCGAGCGACACCTGCTGCGGCTCGAGCGCGCCGTCGGTCTCCACTGTGCGCGTGAGCGCGTCGCGCGGCCTCGTTTCCTCCGCGGCGCGCGCAAAAGCGTCGCCAAACCGCGACAGGTCCGTTGCGCGCAGCGTGAGGCCCGCGGCCTGCGCGTGGCCGCCGAAACGCACGATGAGCCCCGGCTCGCGCTTGGCGACCAGATCGAGACAGTCGCGCAGGTGGAAGCCCGGGATCGAGCGGCCCGAGCCGCGCAGCTCCGTATCGCTCGCGCGCGCGAAGCAGATCACCGGCCGGTGCAGTCGCTCGCGCAGGCGCGAGGCGAGGATGCCGACCACGCCCTGGTGCCACGCCGGATCGTAGAACGCGACCGCGGCGCCCGGCGCCTCGGCGATGGCATCGGCCGCGGCGCGCGCCTGCTCCAGCATCTCGGCTTCGATGCGGCGCCGCTCGCGGTTCAGCCGATCGAGCTCCTGCGCGCAGTTGGCGGCGCGCGCCGCGTCGTCGGTGACGAGGCACTCGATGCCCAGGCTCATGTCGGCCAGCCGCCCGGCGGCGTTCAGGCGCGGGCCGAGGATGAAGCCGAGGTCGAAGCCGCTCGCCTGCGCCGCGCCGCGCCCGGCGGCGAGCAGGAGCTGCTCGAGCCCCGGCTGCGCGCGCCCGGCGCGAATGCGCTTCAGCCCTTCGGCCACCAGGATCCGGTTGTTGGCATCGAGCGGCACCACGTCGGCCACCGTGCCGAGCGCGACGAGGTCGGTGAGCGCGGCGAGGTTGGGTTCCTTGCCTTCCTTGAAGGCGCCGCGCTTTCGCAACTCCGCGCGCAGCGCGAGCATGACGTAGAACATGACGCCGACGCCGGCGATCGCTTTCGAGGCGAAGCCGCAGCCCGGCTGGTTCGGATTGACGATGCACGCCGCGCGCGGCAGCTCGGTGCCGGGCAGGTGGTGGTCGGTGACCAGCGTGGCGATGCCGAGCGCGCGCGCGCGCTCGACGCCCTCGACGCTCGCGATGCCGTTGTCGACCGTGATGAGGAGGTCGGGCTTGCGTTCGGCGGCGATGTCGACGAGCTCGGGGGTGAGGCCGTAGCCGAGCTCGAAGCGGTTGGGCACCAGGTAGTCGACGCTCGCGCCCATGGCGCGCAGCGCGCGCACGCCCACCGCGCAGGCGGTGGCCCCGTCGGCGTCGTAGTCGGCGACGATGAGCAGTTTCTTTTTCGCCGCGATGGCATCGGCGAGCAGCACCGCGGCCTCTTCGCAATGCGCGAGCGAGGCGGGCGGCAGGAGCTGCTTCACGTCGTCGGCGAGCTCGGCGGCCGAGCGGATGCGGCGCGCGGCGTACACGCGCGCGAGCACCGGGTGCAGCCCGGCATTGATCAGCGCGCGCCGGTCGGCCTCGTTGTACGGGCGCTCAACGATGCGCATGCGATTCCAGCGGGCGCGGGCGGCGCCAGAAGCGGCGCAGGTCCGAGCGCACCGCCTCGAAGGCGCAGCCGGCGTCGGGCACGTGCAGCGTGAGCATGCCGATGCGCCCGTGCCGCAGCGCCGCGACGAGCGGCGCGAACCACTGCGCTTCGAGCGATTCGTCCAGCGCATCGAAGATCGCGAGGTGGCGCCCCTCCTCGGGCAGCTCGGCGAGCCATTCGCCGGCGGAGGCCGGCGGCGTGCGGTGCGCGAGGCGCGCAACGCGCGCCAGGCCGAGCGCGAGCGGGTCCGCGGCGCTCACCGAGCGCCAGGGCGCGGCGGCCGTGGCCGGCAGCTCGCCCGCGCCCCACAGCCACACGCCGTTTGCCTCCAGCTCGCGGCCTTCGTGCGCCGGGTGCTCGTGCAGCACCATCTGGATCTCGTTCAGCAGCACGGGCCACGGCGCTGCCGGCAGGCTCGCGGCGAGGTCCGCGCCCGCCAGCGCGCGCGCCGGCGGCGCCTCGAGCGGCGCGGGCGCGCTCGACATCACCCAACGGTCGGGGTGCGGGGCGCGAAACTCGTGCCGGCCGGCGAAGTGGCGGTTGAGCGCGCCGACGAGCGTCGCCGCGTAGTCGGCGGCGAGCCCGGCGAGCGGCACGATGACCACCCGGTCGCGCAGCACGCGCAGGTGCACCGGGTCGGCGCGCAGCCAGAAGCCGGGCGCGCCCGCAGTGAGCGCGCCGGCGGGCAACTGTTCCAGGCCGAAGCCGCGGCCGAGCCAGGCCTCGGCGCTCTCGGGATCGCTGTGCACCACGCGCGCCCGCGCAAGGAAGAGCTCCAGCGCCGGGCGGCGCGGCCCCGGCGGCGCGGCGAACAGGCCCGGCACCATCAGTTCGGCGTGCACGCGAGCTCCACGACGCGCGCGCGGCGCGTCCTCAGGTGGCGCTGCAGGAGCTTGTACTGGTCGAGGTCGAAGCGCGGGCGGCGCGCGGCCTCGACCAGCGCGGGCACCTCGTCCTCGGCGCGCGCGGTGCCGACGTAGCACCACTGGTGCACGACGTGCACCTCGGTCGCCTCGCGCGCCGCGTCCTCCTCCACCACGCCCACCGGCCCGCGCCAGGGCCAGGCGGCGTTCTTCAGGCCGGCGAGCGCGGCGCCGAGGCGCGCATGGTGCGCGTGCACCGATTCCTTCCCGGCGCACAGGCCGGCGCAGCGGCCGATCTGGTGCCTGAAGCACGCGCGTCCTCGAGCGGTCGAGAAGCCCGCTTCCATTCCTATGGATTGCAGGCACAGGCCGTGCGCGTCCGCGAGGCCGCGCAGCGCGGCGAGCGCCGCGCGCCGGCTGCGAAACAGGCCGTGCACGTGCGCGATGCCCTCGGCGTCGAAGTCGTGCACCAGGCGCAGGCGCGTGGCGTCGAAGGCGAAGCCGCACAGGTCGGCGGCGCGCCGCAGCTGCCGGTTGAACGCGGGCAGCAGCTGCTTCACCAGCTCGGCCTCGCGCAGCAGCGCGCCGAGCTCGCCCGCGGTGCGCTGCCACTCGACGCGGCGTACCTCGCGCGCGAGCTGCATCTCGCGCGGCGAGCGCAGGTCGTCGGCGAAGTGCGAGAGCACGCGCGCGCGCATGTCGATGCTCTTGCCCACGTAGAGCGGCGCGCCGGACTCGCCGTACAGCAGGTACACGCCCGGCGCCTCGGGGATCGCGTCGATCATGGCGCGGTCGAGGTGCGCGGGCAGCGAGGGCTGCTTGGCCACCTGGCGCGCGGCCACGGCCAGCACCTCCGCGCCGCGCTCCGCGGCGGCGAGGCGCAGGAACTGCCACACCGCCTCGGCGTCGCCGAGCGCGCGGTGGCGCGCGCGGCAGTCCAGGTGGTGGCGCGCGATCAGGCTGTCGAGGTTGTGGTGCGCGTGCTCCGGGTACAGGCGCCGCGAGAGCTTCACCGTGCACAGCGTCTTGGCGCGGAAGGCAAGCCCGGCGCGCTGGAACTCCTGCCGCAGAAAGCCGTAGTCGAAGCGCGCGTTGTGCGCGACCAGCACCCGGCCCGCGAGGCGCTCGTGCAGCTCCTCGGCGAGCCGGCCGAAGGTCGGCGCGCCCGCCACCATGTCGTTGGTAATGCCGGTGAGCGCCTGGATCGCGCCGGGGATCGCGCACTCGGGGTTGACGAGGGTGGACCACGCGTCCCTGATTTCGCCGCCCTCGACCTCGATCACCGCCACCTCGGTGACGCGGTCGTGCACCGGGTGCGCGCCGGTGGTTTCCAGGTCGACGATGGCAAGCGGCGCGTCAAGCACCGTGGGACCCCACATGGATATCCATCCAGTACCGACTGTACCCGAAAAGCTAGCCGAGCGGCACGTGCCCCGGCTGCGACTTCACGCGCATCAGCCACGCCAGCACCGCCGGATAGCGCTTGAGCTCGAAGCCGCCGTCGGCGGCGCAGTGCGTGTAGGCGTAGAGCGCGATGTCGGCGATCGAGTATTTCGGCCCGGCGATGAACGCCGAGGCATTCAGCTGCTGCTGCATCACCTCGAGCGCCTTGTGGCCGCGCTCCTGCAGCCGCGGCAGCTCGGCGCGGCGCGGCGAGTCCGGCGGCTGGTAGCGGAGGATCGCGCGCGCCACCGCGATGCACGGCTCGTGGCTGTACTGCTCGAAGAACATCCACTGCAGCACGCGCGCGCGCTCCAGACGCTCGGACGGCAGCAGCGGCGTGCCCTCGGCGAGGTAGGCGAGGATCGCGCCCGATTCGGGCAGATACTCGCCGTCCTCGAGCTCGAGGGTGGGCACCTGGCCGTTCGGGTTGCGCGCGAGAAACTCCTTGGTGCGCGTCTCGCCCTTGGTGGTGCTCACTTCGACCCAGCGGTAGGGCAGCTTCAGCTGCTCGAGGGCGAGCTTCACCTTGTAGCAGTTGCCCGAATCGGCCATGCCGTAGACGGTGAACATCGGGGCCTCCTTCAGCGTTGCAGCGTCACGAAGAGCTCGGCATCGTAGGGCAGCGCGAAATCCGGCGGCAGCGGGTGGCCCTGCGGCAGGTCGAGCTGCGACGCCGGCTTCACGCGCACGTCGCGCACGACGAGGCTCGCGATGCGCCAAGGCGGATCGAACAGCGCCGTGAACTCCGGCATGCCGAGCAGCGCGCGCGTGACGTAGCCCTCGGGCGCGGCGCGCTCCTCGGGCCAGTGGCGCGAGGCCGAGGCCTGGCGCGCCAGCAGCGTGGACAGCCACGGGTACTGCGCCAGCGTGCCGAAGCCGACGAGCAGCTCTTCGCGCCGTCCCGCCTGGCGCAGCGCGGTGCGCACGCCCTCGAGCGTCGGCGCGAACGCGCTCGGGCAGGCGGGCAGGAGCTGCACCACGCCGGCGTTGCGCCATTCGGCCGCGACCTCGCAGGGCGCCGCGGACAGCAGCAGGGCGAGGAGCGCGCTCACACGCGCGCCGCCGCCGCGAGCTCGGCGGCCGACAGGTTGTGGATGCGCCCGAAGCCGGCGACGAAGCGCGCGTCGCGCGGCACGATGCGCCAGAAGGAGAAATCGGCGAGCTCGAAGTTCACGGCCTGCGCCGGAAAGCGCGCCAGCCAGGTCTTCTTCAGCGCCTCGTCCGGGCCGAGCGGCGTCGCCGCGCCGCGGATCGTGACCCGCACCAGCGTGAACGGGTCCTCGCGCCCGTCGTCGGTCTCGGCCACCGACAGCGCGACGTGCGGATCGGCCGTCATGTCCTGCGTGTGCCAGGCGAGCCGGCTCACGTGCACGTGGAAGGCGGAAAAATCCGGCGTGGCGAGGAACAGCGTCATCGAGGCGAGCGGCGCGCCCTCGCGCAGCGTGCCGAGGTGCGCGATGCGCGCGGTGCGCAGCAGCCGCGCGAGCGCGGCGGCGTCGTCCGGGTTCATCGGGACATTGTAGACTGCGTGCCGTGCGTTACGAGCTCCTCGTCGGCCTGCGCTACACCCGCGCCAAGCGCCGCAACCACTTCATCAGCTTCATCTCGCTCATCTCGATGGCCGGGATCGCGCTCGGCGTGATGGCGCTGATCGTGGTGCTGTCGGTGATGAACGGCTTCCAGCAGGAGCTCAGAACCCGCATCCTCGCCGTGGTCTCGCACGTGCAGCTCACCGGCCCCGGCAACCGGCTGGAAGACTGGCGGCGCGTGGCCGACGCCGCGCGCGCGCATCCGCGCGTGCGCGAGGCCGCGCCCTACGTGAACGCGCAGGGCATGCTCACCTTCGGCCAGGGCGTGCGCGGCGCCATCGTGCGCGGCGTGCTGCCGGACGCCGAGGACCGCGTCGCCGACATCGGCCGGCACATGCGCCAGGGCTCGCTCGGCGCGCTCGCGTCCGGCGAGTTCAACATCGTGCTCGGCGGCGAGCTCGCGCGCGCCATCGGCGCCTTTCCCGGCGACAAGGTGGCGCTGATCGCGCCGCAGGGGCGGGTGACGCCCGCGGGCGTGATCCCGCGCCTCAAGCAGTTCACCGTCGTCGGCACCTTCGACATCGGCATGTACGAGTACGACTCGAGCCTCGCGCTGGTGCACCTCGAGGACGCGCAGAAGCTCTACCAGCTGGGCGACGCGACCTCGGGCGTGCGCCTCAAGCTCGACGACCTGTTCGCCGCGCGCACGGTGGCGGCCGAGCTCAGCGCGCAGCTCGCCCCGGGCGTGTTCGCCTCCGACTGGACGCGCAGCCACGCCAACTTCTTTCGCGCCGTGGAGATCGAGAAGCGCGTGATGTTCATCATCCTCACGCTGATCGTCGCCGTGGCGGCGTTCAACATCGTCTCGACGCTGGTGATGCTGGTCACCGACAAGCAGGCCGACATCGCTATCCTGAGGACGCTGGGCGCGGCGCCGGCGAGCGTGATGCAGATCTTCGTGGTGCAGGGGGCGATGATCGGCGTCATCGGCACGCTGCTCGGCGTGGTGGGCGGCGTGCTCCTCGGCTGGAACGTCGACACCGTGGTGCCGGCGATCGAGAACGCGCTCGGCTTCAAGTTCCTCGCCAAGGACGTGTACTACATCTCCGACCTGCCCTCGGACGTGCAGCTGCGCGACGTCGCCATCATCGGCGTCGTGTCGCTCGTCATGTCGTTCGTGGCTACGCTGTATCCGAGCTGGCGCGCCTCGCGCGTCAACCCGGCGGAGGCGCTGCGCTATGAGTGAGGCGGTGCTCGCGTGCCAGGGGCTGAAGAAGACCTACCAGGGGCCGGCGCCGGTGGAAGTGCTGCGCGGCGTCGACTTCGCGGTGCGGCCGCGCGAGCGCGTCGCGATCATGGGCAAGTCCGGCTCGGGCAAGTCGACGCTGCTGCACCTGCTCGGCGGGCTCGATGCGCCCACTGCCGGCACGGTGAGCGTGGAGGGAAAGCCGTTTAGCGCGATGGGCGAGGCCGAGCGCGGCCGCGTGCGGAACGCCACGCTGGGCTTCGTCTACCAGTTCCACCACCTGCTGCCCGAGTTCAGCGCGCAGGAGAACGTGGCGATGCCGCTGCTCATCCGGCGCATGGCGCGCGCGCAGGCGCTCGAGAAGGCGCGCGCGGCGCTCGCCGAAGTGGGCCTTGCCGCGCGCCTGCGGCACCAGCCGGGCGAGCTCTCGGGCGGCGAGCGCCAGCGCGCGGCGTTCGCGCGCGCGCTGGTCACCGAGCCGGCCTGCGTGCTGGCCGATGAGCCCACCGGCAACCTCGACACGCACACCGCCGACGAGGTGTTCGAGGCGATGCTCCGGCTTTCCGCCGCGCGCGGCACCGCCTTCGTCATCGTCACGCACGACACCGCGCTCGCCGCGCGCGCCGAGCGCGTCTACCAGCTCGACGACGGCGTCCTACACGCCAAATAGGGACAGACCCCATTTTTCTCATTTGCACCTCGTTCGCAGATGAGAAAAATGGGGTCTGTCCCCTTTTTAGGTGCTGATCAGCCTGGCTGCCACGGCTTCGGCGTAGAAGCGCTCGTCGGCGAGGGCGCGCTGCAGCACGAACCCGGGCGCGCTGCGCCGCACGGCATAGCGCAGCGCGAAGGTGCCCGCGAACAGCAGCGCGCCGACGATGTAGTGCCCGACGAGCGCGAGCGCCACGGCGAGCCCCAGCACCGGCAGCAGCACGAACGGCAGCAGGAGGCGCGCCGAGACGTGGCGCGCCGCGCTCTCGCGGTCCACATGCACGTGCAGGCGCCCCTCGCGATAGGCGGCGACGAACTCGGCGTGCGTCACGAGCCCCTCCGCTTCTCCCGGCGCGCGCGCCAGGCGAGCAGCACGTAGGCGCGCCAGCCGAGCTGCACCAGCAGGTAGCCGAGGAGC
>JBFFZT010000057.1:0-7815 GCA_041568535.1 Burkholderiales bacterium
CCGCGACGGCGCGCTGCAGCAGTTCGTCCCCGTGCACCGGCGCGCCTGGCATGCGGGCGCTTCGCGCTGGCGCGGGCTCGAGCGGTGCAACGACTATTCGATCGGCGTGGAGCTGGAAGGCGCGGAAGAGCGTGCATTCGCCAATGCACAGTACCGGTGCGCGGCGCGGCTGGCGCACGCGCTTGCGGCGCAATTGCCGCTCACCGCGTGCGCGGCGCACAGCGACATCGCACCCGGGCGCAAGCGCGACCCGGGCGCGCGCTTCGACTGGCCGCGGTTTCACGCCGCGCTGGCGCGCCACAAGATTTTGTAGCTTTCCCCGCAGCATCCCCTGCAGTTAGTGGTTACGCTGCACCGCGCAAATCGCGCGCGCGACGGCGTGCCGCGTGGCGCCGCTTGCAAAATAAAATCCGCGTGGTACATTGCCGCCACTAGAAATAGTTAGCAATCAGAGGTTCAGCACTATATATTGTGGTTCTGCTGCAGGTCGACCTCAGACGGTCACGAGCGACGCAGCAGGCGGCAACGCAAGGGAGGCAGACCGATGCAGATCGCGCAAGAGAGTCCAGCAACCGGCCCCGTGGCCAGTGCGGGCGTTGCCGGCTCCAGCAGCGCGATCCGCGCCGCATACGCCGACTACAAGATCATCCGCCGCAACGGCGCGGTGGTGGGCTTCGAGCCGGCCAAGATCTCGGTGGCGATGACCAAGGCGTTCCTGGCGGTGAATGGCAGCCAGGGCGCGGCCTCGGCGCGCATCCGCGAGCTGGTGGCGCGGCTCACCGAGCAGGTGGTGGGCGCGCTGCAGCGGCGCCAGCCGCAGGGCGGCACCGTGCACATCGAGGACATCCAGGACCAAGTCGAGCTGGCGCTGATGCGCTCGGGCGAGCATGACGTGGCCCGCGCCTACGTGCTGTACCGCGAAGAGCGGTCCAAGGCGCGCGCCGCGGAGAAAGCGAGTCGCGAGCGCCAGGCGCCGGGGACGGTGCTGCACGTGGTGGACAACGGCGCGCGCCACGCCCTCGACCTCGAGGCGCTGCAGCGGCTGCTGGAAGCGGCCTGCCAGGGGCTGGACGGCGCGGCCGCGCCGGCGCCGATCCTCGAGGCGACGCTGCGCGACCTGTACGACGGCGTGCCCATGGAAGAGGTGCGCAAGTCGGCGATCCTCGCCGCGCGCGCGCTGATCGAGAAGGATCCGGCCTATGGCTACGTCACGGCGCGCCTGCTGCTAAATACCATCCGTCTCGAGGTCCTGGGCGAAGAGGCGAGCCAGCAGGAGATGGCGACGCGCTACGCCGAGTACTTCCCCGAGTTCGTGCGTCGCGGCATCGAAGCGGAGCTGCTCGACCCGGAACTTGCAAAATTTGACCTGGCGCGCATCGGCCGCGCGCTCAAGGCCGAGCGCGACCTCAAGTTCGGCTATCTCGGCCTGCAGACGCTCTACGACCGCTACTTCCTGCACGTGCGCGGGCGCAGGATCGAATTGCCGCAGGCGTTCTTCATGCGCGTGGCGATGGGCCTGGCGCTCAACGAGAAGGACCGCGAGGCGCGCGCCATCGAGTTCTACGACGTGCTGTCGACGTTCGACTTCATGAGCTCGACGCCGACGCTGTTCAATTCCGGCACGCAGCGCTCGCAGCTCTCGTCGTGCTACCTGACGACGGTGGCCGACGACCTGACCGGGATCTACGACGCCATCAAGGAAAACGCGCTGCTTGCCAAGTACGCAGGCGGCCTGGGCAACGACTGGACGCCGGTGCGCGCCCTGGGCTCGCACATCAAGGGCACCAACGGCAAGTCGCAGGGCGTGGTGCCGTTCCTGAAGGTGGTGAACGACACGGCGGTGGCGGTGAACCAGGGCGGCAAGAGAAAGGGCGCGGTGTGCTCGTACCTCGAGACCTGGCACCTCGACATCGAGGAGTTCCTCGAGCTGCGCAAGAACACGGGCGACGACCGGCGGCGCACGCACGACATGAACACGGCCAACTGGATCCCGGACCTGTTCATGAAGCGCGTGATGGAGAACGCCGACTGGACGCTGTTCAGCCCCTCGGACGTGCCCGAGCTGCACGACAAGGTCGGCAAGGCGTTCGAGGAGGCGTACCTGCGCTACGAGGACAAGGTGGCGCGCGGCGAGCTGAAGCTGCACAAGCGCCTGCCCGCGGTGCAGTTGTGGCGCAAGATGCTCTCGATGCTCTTCGAGACCGGGCATCCCTGGATCACGTTCAAGGATCCGTGCAACCTCAGAAGCCCGCAGCAGCACGTGGGCGTGGTGCACAGCTCCAACCTGTGCACCGAGATCACGCTCAACACCTCGGCCGACGAGATCGCAGTGTGCAACCTCGGCTCGATCAACCTGCTCGCGCACATGACCGAGCAGGGGCTCGACTTCGACAAGCTGCACCGCACCGTACGCACGGCGATGCGCATGCTCGACAACGTCATCGACATCAACTACTACGCCGTCGACAAGGCGAGGAACTCCAACCTGCGCCATCGCCCGGTGGGCCTGGGCATCATGGGCTTCCAGGACTGCCTGCACCGGCTGCGCGTGCCCTACGCCTCGCCGGCCGCCGTGGAGTTCGCCGACCGCTCGATGGAGATGGTGGCCTACTGCGCCTACTGGGCCTCGACCGAGCTGGCCGAGGAGCGCGGGCGCTACCCGAGCTTCGCGGGCTCGCTCTGGGACCGCGGCGTGCTGCCGCAGGATTCGCTCGACCTGCTCGCCGCGGAGCGCGGCGGCTACGTCGAGCTCGACCGCTCCAGCGCCCTCGACTGGGAGCCGCTGCGCGACCGCATCCGCCGGCACGGCATGCGCAACTCGAACTGCATCGCCATCGCGCCCACGGCGACCATCGCCAACATCGTCGGCGTGTCGGCCTCGATCGAGCCGACCTACCAGAACCTGTACGTGAAATCGAACCTGTCGGGCGAGTTCACGGTGGTGAACGAGTTCCTGGTGGGCGACCTGAAGCGCGCCGGCCTGTGGGACGAGGTGATGATCGCCGACCTCAAGTACTTCGACGGCAACCTGTCGCGGGTCGACCGCGCCCCGGCCGAGCTGCGCAAGCTCTACGCCACCGCCTTCGAGGTCGAGCCGCGCTGGCTGGTGGAGGCGGGCGCGCGGCGCCAGAAGTGGATCGACCAGTCGCAGTCGCTCAACATCTACATGGCCGGCGCCTCGGGCAAGCGGCTCGACGAGACCTACAAGCTCGCCTGGCTGCGCGGCCTGAAGACCACCTACTACCTGCGCTCGATGGGCGCGACGCACGCCGAGAAGTCCACCTCCAAGGCCGGGCAGCTGAACGCGGTGCCGAGCGACGGCGGCGTGCCGGCGGTGGCCGCCGAGGACGAGGCCAAGTTCTGCGCCATCGACAATCCCGAGTGCGAGGCCTGCCAGTAATGCTCAAGTTCGAGGACGACGACAAGCCGAACGCCATCTCCGGCCTCGCGGTGAAGCCGGCAAGCGGCTTCATGCCGGGCGCCGGCGGCAAGGAGGAGCGCTTCGCCGCCGGCAACGCGTTCCGGCGCATCACGGTCGAGGACAAGCGCATCATCAACTCCAAGGCCGACGTCAACCAGCTGGTGCCCTTCAAGTACAAGTGGGCCTGGGAGAAGTACCTCGCCGCCTGCGCCAACCACTGGATGCCGCAGGAAATCAACATGAGCCGCGACATCGCGCTGTGGCGGGATCCGCACGGTCTCACCGCCGACGAGCGGCGCATCGTCACGCGCAACCTCGGCTTCTTCGTCACCGCCGACTCGCTCGCCGCCAACAACATCGTGCTCGGCACCTACCGCCACATCACGGCGCCCGAGTGCCGCCAGTACCTGCTGCGCCAGGCGTTCGAGGAGGCGATCCACACCCACGCCTATCAGTACATCGTCGAGAGCCTGGACCTGGACGAGGGCGAGGTGTTCAACGCCTACAACGAGATCGGCTCGATCCGCGACAAGGACGAGTTCCTGGTGCCGTTCATCGACACGCTCACCGACCCGGCGTTCAAGACCGGCACGCCCGAGGCCGACCAGGACCTGCTGAAGAGCCTGATCGTGTTCTCCTGCCTGATGGAGGGCCTGTTCTTCTACGTCGGTTTCACCCAGATCCTGTCGCTCGGCCGGCAGAACAAGATGACCGGCTCCGCCGAGCAGTACATGTACATCCTGCGCGACGAGTCGATGCACTGCAACTTCGGCATCGACCTCGTCAACCAGATCAAGATGGAGAACCCGCACCTGTGGACCGCGCGCTTCCGCGAGGAGCTGCAGGAGCTGTTCCGGCGGGCGGTGGAGCTGGAGTACCGCTACGCCGAGGACACCATGCCGCGCGGCGTGCTCGGCCTGAACGCGCCGATGTTCAAGGAGTACCTGCGCTTCATCGCCAACCGGCGCTGCCAGCAGATCGGCCTGGATGCGCTCTACCCGGGCGCCGCCAACCCGTTCCCGTGGATGAGCGAGATGATCGACCTGAAGAAGGAGCGCAACTTCTTCGAGACGCGCGTGATCGAGTACCAGACCGGCGGCGCGCTGAGCTGGGACTGATGCGAGAGGAGAAACGCCAAGTGCACCGAGTGACCGCCTGCAAGGTGGAAGACGACTACAAGCTGTGGCTGCGGTTCGAGGACGGCCTGGAGGGCAGCGTGTTCCTCGGCAACCTGCTCGAGATCGGCGCGTTCAAGCTGTGGCGCGACGTGCGCGAGTTCGAGAAGGTGAGCGTCGATCCGGAATCCGCGACCGTCACCTGGGAAGGCGGCATCCGGCTCGACCCGGACATCCTGTACCAGGATCTGGCGGCGCGCGGTGTGCGCTAGTATGCGATGGAGCAATGCATTCAGTCCGCCGGCGAGGAGAGATTCTCGCGGGCGGTTGAATAGTCCGGTCAGAGATGGCCGGGCTTCTTTTGTTCAACTACCAGCAAGGAGCTAGTTATGGCAAAGAAAAAAGCCAAAAAAGGCGGCAAGAAAAAGAAGAAGAAGAAATCATCAAAGAAAAAGAAGAAAGCAGTTAAGAAGTCATCCAAGAAGAAGGCAGCGGGCCGCAAAAAGAAATCCGCCAAGAAGAAGAAGGCGAAGCCCGTTAAACCTAAGGCCAGCTCTGCGGGAACGATGACGGCGGCTGTTGCGCCGGCATCCTCCGCCGCGACTTCGGGCGCGCGAACCGCGCTGAATCCGGCGGCCGCTTGGCCGTTTCCAACCGGCACCCGGCCGTAACCGGGCGCTGCAAGGGAATGTGGCGGGGGGCGCAAGCCCCCCGCCAGGCTCCTCGAAGCTCAGCGGACCGCCTTGGTCATTCGGCGCAACTGAAGGTCTGAGGCCGGTCCGCGAGGCTTCCCTGGCCCCCCGCCGGGGTCGGCCGGGGGCAGGATCAGCCGGCATTCTACCGGGGATCAAATGCGCCACAAAACAAGTTCGTAGAGCGAGCAAGTTCATGTCGCCTCGCAGCATCCGTCCCTCAGGAAGTGTCAGAACTTATTGACGATATTGAGTAATTTGTCCTATCATGCGGGCCGCTGCAGTGCAGCAAATGTAGGGGCGCCGCGGTCAGGCGGCGCCTGGAACATGGAGGTGAAAGATGGTCGCACTGGACAATCTGATAAGACTTTTCTCGCTGACGCGCAGCCTGCTGGCGTTCGTCGGCCTGACGGCCGTGCTGCTCGTGGCGCTGCCCGCGCCGCGCGATGCCTTGCTGCGGGAGCTCGCCCGCGTCGCGCCGGCGCAGCCGCTCGCGGAAGCGTCGGCTGCGCTTAGCGCGCCCGAGGACTTCGATCCCGCGGCGGGTCCCATGCCGGTGGCGCGCCCGGAAACGGCGCACGAGCGCGAGCAGCGCGCGGTGGCCGAGTTCATCGCCCGGCGCTACCGGGTCGCCGAGTCCGCAAGCGCCGCGTTCGTATCCACCGCGTACCGCGTGGGCCAGGAGTTCGCCCTCGACCCGCTCCTGATCCTCGCCGTCATGGCGATCGAGTCGCGCTACAACCCGGTGGCCGAAAGCTCGATGGGCGCCAAGGGGCTGATGCAGATCATCCCCAAGTACCACCAGGAAAAGCTCCTCGAGCACGGCGGTGAGCACGCGCTGCTGGATCCCGAAGTGAACATCCAGGTCGGCGCGCAGATCCTGCGCGAGTACCTGCGGCGCTTCGGCGAGACCGAGGCGGCGCTGCAGAAGTACGCCGGGGCGTTCGACGAGCCCACCTTGCAGTACTCGGGCAAGGTGCTGGCGGAAAAGGCCCGCCTGAAGCGGTTCCTGGCGCGCACCCTCCGCGAGGCCTGAGAGCCTGCTAGAGTGGGCCTTCGCCCGGAGGCCCGCGTGAGCTCGAATCCCACCGTCTGGCGCTGGCAGGCCCTGCTCGGGGCCGGACTGCTCGCGGTTGCGTGCAGCGGTGCCGCGCAGCCGCTTGGCCGCGAGGACGTGGGTGCCATGCAGCGCGTCATCGACGCGCAGCTCGACGCCTTCGCGCGCGACGACGAGCAAGGCGCCTTCGACTTCGCCTCGCCCGGCATCCAGGAGCGCTTCGGCACCGCCGCCACGTTCGTGCAGATGGTGCGCGAGCAGTATGCGGTGGTCTACCGGCCGGCCTCGCGCGCGTTCCTGCGCCCGGTGGTGGAGGAAGGCACGGTGATCTTCCCGGTGCAGCTCTCCGACCGCGCCGGCGGCGTCTGGGTCGCGCTCTATACCATGCAGCGGGTGGCGGGCAGCTGGCGCATTGCCGGCTGCCAGCTGGTGCCGGCGAGCGCCACCGCCACCTAGCGCGCGGCGCAGAAGTGCGCGATGCGCGCGGCGCCTTCCTCGAGCTCGGCGAGCGAGCGCGTGTACGCGAAGCGCAGGCAATGCGCCGTGCCGTGCGCGCCGAAATCCAGGCCCGGCGTCGCCGCCACCGCCTCCTGTTCGAGCAACGCCAGCGCGAAAGCGCGCGCGTCGCCGCCGAAGCGCGCGCAGTCCGCATACACGTAGAACGCGCCGCGCGGCGCCGCCGGCACACCCAGGCCCGCGCGCTGCAGCGCCGGCACCAGCAGGTCGCGCCGCTGCTCGAACTGCGCGCGGCGCTGTTCCAGCACGCCGAGGGTCTGCGGCGTGAAGGCGGCGAGCGCCGCGTGCTGCGCGGCGCTCGGCGCGCAGATGAAGAAGTGCTGCGCCAGCTTCTCGAAGTCGCGCACGCGCTGCGGCGGCAGCACCACCCAGCCCAGGCGCCAGCCCGTCATGCAGAAGTACTTGGAGAAGCTGTTCACCAGCACCACTTCGCCGGGCAGGCCGAGCGCGGTGGCGGGCGGCGCGCCGTACACCAGCCCCTGGTTGATCTCGTCGGCGATCAGCACGCCGCCGCGCTCGGCGACGAACTGCGCGATGCGCGCGAGCTCCGCCGCGTCGGCGACGGTGCCGGTGGGATTGGACGGCGAGCCGAGCACCAGGCCCTTGGTGCGCGCGCTCCAGGCGCGGCGCACGCCCTCGAGCGTCGGCTGGTACTGCGTCTGCGGCTCGAGCGCCAGCGGCCGCGGCACGCCCTCGAAGGCGCGCACGAAATGGCGGTAGCCGGGATAGCCGGGATCGGGCACCAGCACCTCGTCGCCGGGGTCGACGTACAGCGCAAGCGCAAGCAGCAGCCCGCCCGAAGCGCCCGCGGTGACGGCGACGCGCGCGGGCTCGAGCGGCGCGCCGAACGCGCGCGCATAGTGCGCCGCGATCGCCTCGCGCAGCGCCGGCAGGCCGAGCGTTGCCGTGTATGCAGTGCGACCGTCGCGCAGCGCGCGCACGCCGGCCTCGACGACTTCCTGCGGTGCGGTGAAGTCAGGCTCGCCGATCTCCATGTGCACCACGTGCCGGCCC
>JBFFZT010000058.1:0-7756 GCA_041568535.1 Burkholderiales bacterium
GCCGGCGACGCCCGCCGCGCGCAGCGTGGCGAAGGGCCGCCCGCCCTGCAGCAGGGACAGCGCGGTGAACACGAACACGGCGGCGATGCTCGAGCGCCAGAACGCCATCTCGAAGGCGCCCGCCGACTGGATCTGGCGCGTGAGCACGCCGGCGAGGCTCCACAGCACCGGCGCGACGACCATCAGCGCCAGCGCCACCGGGCGCCGGGGAGGCGGCAGGGCGCTCACGCGGCTTTGCGCTCCGCGAGGAACGCGTTCAGGGCTTGCGCGGTGTGGCCGCGGGAAGCACGCTCGGGCGTACCCTGGTAGACGGCCTTGCCGCCGGCGTCGCCCCCTTCGGGCCCGAGGTCGATCAACCAGTCGGCTTCCGCGATCACGTCCAGATTATGCTCGACCACGACCACCGTGTTGCCGGCGTCGACCAGGCGGTGCAGGACGCGGATGAGTTTCTCGACGTCGGCCATGTGCAGGCCTACTGTCGGCTCGTCGAGGACGTACAGGGTTTTGGGGCTTGTAAAGGCTTTCCCCCGACTTCCAAAAGAAGAGACGGAAGTCGGGGGATGTGTAGAAAGGCGAAACTCGCGAACTTTGGCGAGCTCGGTGACGAGCTTGATGCGCTGGGCTTCGCCTCCTGACAGCGTCGGGCTCTGCTGCCCGAGCGTCAGGTAGCCCAGCCCCACGTCCTGCAATAGGCGCAACGCGTGGTGGATCGACGGGTGCGCGGCGAAGAACTCGACCGCCTCGTCGACGCTCATCGCCAGCACGTCGCCGACCGACTTGCCGCGCAGGTGCGCGCCCAGCGTTTCCGAGTTGAAGCGCAGCCCGTTGCAGGCTTCGCAGGCCACTTTCACGTCGGGCAGGAAGCTCATCTCGATCTTCTTCAGGCCTTGGCCTTCGCACACGTCGCAGCGCCCGCCCTTGGTGTTGAAGGAGAAGCGGCTCGGGCCCCAGCCGCGGATGCGCGCTTCGCTCGTGTCGGCGAACAGGCGCCGGATCGCGTCCCAGAAACCGACGTAGGTGGCGGGGCAGGAGCGCGGGGTCTTGCCGATCGGCGCCTGGTCGACTTCGAGCACGCGCTCGACGAGCTTGCGGCCCTTCAGGGTCTTGCAGCCGATGGGGCCACCGGCCTTCAGGCTGTCGTGCAGCACGTCGCGGGCGAGCGTGGACTTGCCCGAACCGGAGACGCCGGTGATGGCGCTCAAGCGCGCGAGCGGCACGCGCACGTCGATGCGCTTCAGGTTGTGCAGCGTCGCGCCGCCGATCTCGATGGCCGGCGCGTCCTTCGCCACGCGCCGGCGCGGCTGCAGCGGGTGGCGCACCGGGTTGGCGAGGAAACGCCCGGTGACCGAATCGGGCGCCTGCACCAGTTCTTCGGCGGTGCCGACGGCGATGACGCGGCCGCCCTGCTTGCCGGCGCCGGGACCGAGGTCGATGACGTGGTGCGCGCGGCGGATGGTGTCCTCGTCGTGCTCGACGACGACCAGCGTGTTGCCCTTGGCCTCCAGCTTCTCGAGCACATCCAGAAGGATCCGGTTGTCGCGATGGTGCAGGCCGATGGTCGGCTCGTCGAGGATGTAGCACACGCCGCGCAGGTTGGAGCCGAGCTGCGCGGCAAGCCGGATGCGCTGCGCTTCGCCGCCCGAGAGCGTGGGCGCCGCGCGATCGAGCGCGAGGTAGTCGAGGCCGACTTCCTTCAGGAAGCCGAGGCGGCTGCGCAGCTCCGCGACGAGGTCGCGCGCGATCTCGGCGCTGCGCCCCTCGAGCTTGATGCGCGCGAACAGCTCGGCGAGCTGCGACACGGGCTGCGTGCCGTATTCGGCGATGCTCTTGCCGCGCCAGCGCACGGCCAGCGCTTCCGGGTTCAGGCGCCGGCCGGCGCACGCCGGGCAGGCCTCGTCCACCTCGAGCCACTCGAGCCACGAGTCGAGCACGTGGTCTTCCTGCCCGGTGCGCGAGCGCTCCGCGTCCCAGCCCACGTCCTTCAGCTGCAAGCCCGTGCCGACGCAGCTCGGGCACCAGCCGTGGCGCGAGTTGTACGAGAACAGGCGCGGGTCGGGCTCCTGGAAGCTGCGGCCGCAGGACGGGCACGCGCGCTTCGTGGAATAGCCCTGCGCCTTGCGCCCGGCGAGCACCTGGACGTTGCCCTTGCCGTGCTCGAGTGCCGTCGCCAGCGTCGCGCGCAGCGCGCGCTCGTTCTTCGGCGAGACCTCGATGCTGCCCACCGGCAGCTCGATGTTGTGCTCCTTGAAGCGCTCGATGCGCGGGAACGGCTGCACCGGCAGCAGCTTGCCGTCGACGCGCAGGTGGCCGAAGCCCTTGCTGCGCGCCCATTTCGCCAGGTCGGTGTACACGCCCTTGCGGTTGACCACGAGCGGCGCGAGGAGCGTGATGCTCTGTCCCTTGTACTCGCGCAGCAGGCGCGCGGCGATCGCGTCCTCGCTCTGCGGCTCGATCGGCACGTCGCAATCCGGGCAGTGCTGCGTGCCGAGCTTGACGAATAGGAGCCGCAGAAAATGATGGATCTCGGTGAGCGTGCCCACGGTGCTCTTCCTGCCGCCGCGGCTGGTGCGTTGCTCGATGGCCACGGTGGGCGGGATGCCGTAGATCGCGTCGACGTCGGGCCGCGCGGCGGTCTGCACGAACTGGCGCGCGTAGGCGTTGAGCGACTCCAGGTAGCGGCGCTGGCCTTCGGAGAACAGGATGTCGAAGGCGAGCGTCGACTTGCCCGACCCCGAGACGCCGGTGATCACCGTGAAGCGCTGGCGCGGAATGTCGACGTCGATCGACTTGAGATTGTGCTCGCGCGCGTTGTGCACGCGGATGGAATTGGGGACAGACCCCATTTGCACGTTCTTGGTGCAAATGGGGTCTGTCCCCTTTTTGTTTTCGTAGTCGCGCAGCGCTCGCCCGGTGTGCGACGTCGCGTGTCGCATGACCTCCGCCGGCGTGCCGGCGCACACCAGCGCGCCGCCCGCGGCGCCGCCCTCGGGCCCGAGGTCGAGGATCCAGTCGGCGGCGCGGATCACGTCGAGGTTATGCTCGATGACGACGAGCGAGTGCCCGGCGGCAAGGAGCTTGCGGAACGACCCGAGGAGCTTCGCGATGTCCTCGAAATGCAGGCCGGTGGTCGGCTCGTCGAACAGGAAGAGCTTGCGCTCCGCGCCGGCCTGCAGCGTCAGGTGTCCGGCGAGCTTGAGGCGCTGCGCCTCGCCGCCCGAGAGCGTCGGCACGGGCTGGCCGAGGCGCAGGTAATCCAGGCCGACGTCGGCGAGCGGCTGCAGCGTCGAGAGCACCGCGGCCTCGTCCTTGAAGAACGCCACCGCCTCCGACACCGTCATCTCCAGCGCGTCGGCGATGCTGCGGCCGCGCAAACGCACCTCCAGGACCTCGGGCCGGTAGCGCGTGCCGTTGCAGTCCGCGCAGCGCAGGTAGACGTCCGAGAGGAACTGCATCTCGACGTGCTCGAAGCCGTTGCCGCCGCAGGCCGGGCAGCGGCCATTGCCCGAGTTGAAGCTGAAGGTGCCCGGCGTGTACTTGCGCTCCTTCGCCAGCGGCGCTTTCGCATACAGGTCGCGGATCGCGTCGAAGGCGCCGACATAGCTCGCCGGATTGGAGCGCGTGGTCTTGCCGATCGGCGACTGGTCGACCATCACCACTTCGCCGATCTGCTCGGCGCCTTCGAGCGCGCGGTGCCGGCCGGGCGTCTCGGTCGGCTTGCCCTTCGCCTTGCGCAGCGCCGCATAGAGCACGTCCTGCACCAGCGTGGACTTGCCCGACCCGGAGACGCCGGTCACGCACACCAGCCGCTCGAGCGGAAAATCGACGTCCAGCGCCTTCAGGTTGTGCTCGGCCGCGCCCGTAAGGCGCAGGAACTTCTCCGGCGGCCGCGGCGCGCGCGGCGCTTCGGCGCGCTTGCGTCCCGAGAGGTACTGCCCGGTGAGCGTGTCCTTCCGGCGCAGCTCGGCCGGGTCGCCGAAGAACACGATCTCCCCGCCGCGCTCGCCCGGCCCGGGGCCCATGTCGAGGATGCGATCGGCGGCGAACATGATCTGCGGGTCGTGCTCGACGACGACGAGCGAGTTGCCGGCGTCGCGCAGCTTCTTCATCACGTCGATCACGCGCCCCATGTCGCGCGGGTGCAGGCCGATGGAGGGCTCGTCGAGCACGAAGAGCGTGTTCACCAGCGAGGTGCCGAGCGCCGTGGTCAGGTTGATGCGCTGCACCTCGCCCCCCGAGAGCGTGCGCGACTGCCGGTCGAGCGTGAGATAGCCCAGGCCCACCTCGCCGAGGTAGGCGAGGCGGGTGCGGATCTCGTCGAGCAGCAGCTCGGTGGCCTCGTCGAGCGGCTTCGGCAGCTCGAGGCCGGCGAACAGGGCCTGCACGTCGGCCACCGGCATCAGCATCAGCTCGTGGATCGACTTGCCGGCGAGCCGCCACAGCGTCGCGTCGGGCTTCAGGCGCGTGCCGTGGCAGGCCGTGCACTCCGTGTACGCGCGGTATTTCGACAGCAGCACGCGGATGTGCATCTTGTAGGCCTTGGACTCGAGCCACTTGAAGAAGCGCGCCACGCCGTACCACTGGCCGGGCCAGGACTTCTTCCAGCTCACCCAGCCCTCGTCGCCGTCGATGACCCAGCGCCGCTCGGCCTCCTTCATCTCGCGCCACGGGACGTCGAGCGACAGGCCGCGCTTCTTCGCGTACTTCGCCAGGTCGTCCTGGCATTCCCTGAAGCTCGGCGTCTGCCAGGGGCGGATCGCGCCTTCGCGCAGCGTCTTCGACTCGTCCGGGAGCACCAGGCCGTAGTCGACGCCGATCACGCGCCCGAAACCGCGGCAGGTGTCGCAGGCGCCGAGCGGGGAGTTGAAGGAGAACTGCGCGGGGGTGGGGTCGGAATAGGTGAGGTCGCAGTCCGGGCAATGCAGGGCCGTAGAAAACCGCAGTGCCTCCGTTGCATTTCCAATGGTCTCCCGATTTGGCGGGGTGATTCTTCCCGCCAAATCGGGAGATGTATGAACTTCCGAACCGACCTGACCTTGAACGTAGGCGATCAAGCGCCCTTGCCCGAATCTGAGCGCAGACTCGACCGCGTCCATGACACGCGACTTCTCGGTCTTGCCGGGTGTGACGGTGTCCTGCACCACCTCGATCAAGGTCTTCGAGCGGCTATGCAGCTTGGTGTAGCCCTGGCGCTGCAGGAGCTCTTCGATCTCCTTCTCGCTGAAGTTCTTCGGCACCGGCACCGGGAAGGTGAGGGTCACCCTCGACGGCGGCAGCGCCGCGTAGATGGACTGCGGCGTGTCGCGGCGCACCGGCTTGCCGCAGCCGCGGCAGTGCAGCTGCGCCGCGCGCGCGTAGAGCAGCTTGAGGTGGTCGTTCAGCTCGGTCATCGTGCCGACCGTGGAGCGCGAGGTGCGCACCGGGTTGGTCTGGTCGATGGCGATGGCCGGCGGGATGCCCTCGACGGCGTCCACCTGCGGCTTGTCCATGCGCTCGAGGAACTGGCGCGCGTACGGGCTGAAGGTCTCCACGTAGCGGCGCTGGCCCTCCGCGTACAGGGTGTCGAAGACGAGCGAGGACTTGCCCGAGCCGGACACCCCCGTCACCACGATCAGCTCGCCCGCGGGCAGGGTGAGCGTCAGGTTCTTGAGATTGTTCTGGCGCGCGCCGCGAATGACGATCGCGTCGGCCGGGGGATGCTCGGGCTTCATGGAAGACAGGGGAGAAGCCGCGATTCTAAGCGACGAATATGGGTTTATAGTCCGGTGTATGGGCCTGCGACGCTTTTTGCTGGCTGCCACGATCGCGCTCGCGCCGGCAATCGCGCTGCCGGCGCCGGTGGCGCTGATCGCGGTCGAAGGCGCGATCGGGCCGGCGACCTCCGATTTCGTCAGCCGCAGCCTGGAGACCGCGGCCAAGCAGGGCGCGCCGCTCGTCGTGCTGCGCCTGGACACGCCGGGCGGCCTCGACACGTCGATGCGCGACATCATCCGCGACATCCTCGCTTCGCCGGTGCCCGTGGTCGCCTGGGTCGGCCCGTCGGGCGCGCGCGCCGCGAGCGCGGGCACGTTCATCCTCTACGCAGCGCATATCGCCGCCATGGCGCCGGCCACCAACCTCGGCGCGGCCTCGCCGGTGGCGATCGGCGCGCCCTCCGGCGGCGGCGAAAAGCCCGATTCTTCCGGCAAGGACGCCAAGAAGGGCGCGGCGCCTTCGGGCGACACGATGATGCGCAAAGCCACCAACGACGCCGCCGCCTACATCCGCAGCCTCGCCGAGCTGCGCGGGCGTAACGCCGAGTGGGCCGAGAAGGCAGTGCGCGAAGCGGTCAGCCTGTCGGCCTCGGAAGCGAAGAAGATCAAGGTGATCGACGTCGTGGCGGACAGCGTGCCCGCGCTGCTCAAGGCGGTCGACGGGCGCACCGTCGAGGCCGGCGGCGAGAAGCGCAAGCTCGCCACCGCGGAGTCGCAGGTGGCCGAGATCGAGCCCGACTGGCGCACCAACATTCTGCGCGTCATCACCAACCCGAGCGTGGCCTACCTGATGATCCTGCTCGGCATCTCCGCGCTGATCTTCGAGTTCTCCAACCCCGGGCTGATCCTGCCGGGGGTGGTGGGCGCAATCTGCATCCTGATCGCCATGTACGCGTTCCAGCTGCTGCCGGTGAACTATGCGGGCCTCGCGCTGCTGCTGCTGGGCATTGCCTTCATGGTGGCCGAAGTCTGGGTGGCCGCGCATGGCGCGCTCGCCGTGGGCGGGCTGGTGGCGTTCGTCATCGGCTCGATCATGCTGCTCGACACCGACGTGCCGCAGTTCGAGATCCCCTACACGCTGATCGCCGGCGTGACCGTGGGCAGCGCGGCGTTCGTGTTCCTGGTGGTCGGCATGATGATCCGCACCCGCACGCGCCCGGTGGTGAGCGGGCGCGAGTCGCTGCTGGGCGCCACCGGCGAGGCGCTCGAGGACATCAGCGGCGAGGGCTGGGCGCGCGTGCAGGGCGAGCGCTGGCGCGTGCGCGCCGACACGCCGCTCAAGGCCGGGGAACGGCTGCGCATCACCGCGGTCCATGGTCTGGTGCTCGACGCGACCCGCGCGGGCGCCGACCGGCCATAACGAGGAGAACGGCATGCTGAATTTCGGACTCGGCTTCCTGGCGCTGATCATCGTACTGATCATCGCGTCGATTCGCATCCTGCGCGAATACGAGCGCGGCGTGGTGTTCCTGCTCGGCCGTTTCCAGCGCGTGATGGGCCCGGGCCTGATCATCGTCATCCCGGGAATCCAGCAGATGGTGCGCGTCGACCTGCGCCTGATCGTGCTCGACGTGCCGAGCCAGGACGTGATCTCGCGCGACAACGTGTCGGTGAAGGTGAACGCGGTGGTCTACTTCCGCGTCGTCGACCCGCAGCTCGCCATCATCCAGGTGGCGAACTACCTCGACGCCACCAGCCAGCTCGCGCAGACCACGCTCCGGTCGGTGCTCGGCAAGCACGAGCTCGACGAGATGCTCGCCGAGCGCGACAAGCTGCACGTCGACATCCAGACCCTCCTCGACCAGCAGACCGACGCCTGGGGCATCAAGGTGGCCAACGTCGAGATCAAGCACGTCGACCTCAACGAATCCATGGTGCGCGCCATCGCCAAGCAGGCCGAGGCCGAGCGCGAGCGGCGGGCCAAGGTGATCCATGCCGAGGGCGAGCTGCAGGCCTCGGAAAAACTCATGCAGGCCGCCGAGATGCTCGGCCGCCAGCCCGGTGCC
>JBFFZT010000059.1:0-7620 GCA_041568535.1 Burkholderiales bacterium
ACGAAGATGCGCGTCAGGTCGTAGCCGGCCGAGGACTTCTTCGCGCGGCGCGAGGTCTGGATGACGCGGCCGTCGGCGAGCACCACCTTCAGCGACAGCACGTTCTCGCGCATGGTGCCGTAGCGCACGGCGTTGGTGCCCGAGGCGCGCGTCGCGCTCATGCCGCCCAGGGTCGCGTCGGCGCCCGGGTCGATGGGGAAAAACAGGCCCGTGTGCTTGATGAACTCGTTCAGCTGCTTTCTCGTCACGCCGGCCTGCACCACGGCGTCCATGTCCTCCTCGTGCACCGCCAGCACCTTGTTCATCTGCCCGAGGTCGATGCACACGCCGCCCCGGATGGCGAGGATGTGGCCCTCGAGGGAGGTGCCGACGCCGTACGGGATCATCGGCACGCGGTGGCGCCGGCAGATGTTGACGATGTCGCGCACCTCTTCGGTGGAGTGCGGGAACACCACCGCGTCGGGCGGGGCGTAGGGGAAGTAGGACTCGTCCTTGCCGTGGTGCTCGCGGATGCCGGAGGACGTGGTCACCCGGTCCCCGAGCAGCGCCTTGAGCTCGGTGAGGACGCTCTGGTCGAATTCGCGCGCTTTGTTCATGCGGTCATTTTAAGCGTATCTCGCCGTCGAAGGGCACCCGCACGCCGAGCGCGGGTATTTCCAGCGTGACGCGCGCGGCGAGCGGCTGGTCGTCGCCGAGCTTGCCGGCCGCCTGCGCGGCCTGCACCGCCTGCTCGATCTCGCGCTGCGAGTTGACGCCCACCATCTTCAGGAACTTGCGGATGCTGAGGTTGAAGGTTTCCTGGTCCATCACGTCCTCCCCATGTTCTGGTCTTTGAGTATTCTGCCGGCCAATTGTTTCCCCAGCTCGACCCCCCACTGGTCGAAGCTGTTCACGTTCCAGATCACGCCCTGCACGAACACCTTGTGCTCGTAGGCGGCGACGAGCGCGCCCAGGGCGCGCGCATCGATGCGCTCGAGGCGCAGCGTGTTCGAGGGCCGGTTGCCGGGGTAGCGCTTGTGCGCCGGGAGCGCCGCGTCCGCGGTGCCGAAGGCGAGCGCGCGCGCCTGCGCCTCGGCGTTGGCGTCGAGCTCGGCGCTCAGGCCGGCGACGATGAAATCGGCCGGCACCGCCTGCGTGCCCTGGTGCAGCAGCTGGTGGAACGAGTGCTGGCTCACGGTGCCCTCAGCGCCCCAGACCACCGGCGCCGTGGCGTAGCCGAGCGCGCGCCCCTCGCGGTCGACGCGCTTGCCGTTGGATTCCATCTCCAGCTGCTGCAGGTAGGCGGGCAGGAGCTTCAGCGCGTGCGCGTAGGGCAGCACGCAGTGCGTGGCGGCGCCGAGGAAGTTCACGTTCCACACCCCGAGCAGCGCGAGCAGCGCCGGCACGTTCTTCTCCGCCGGCGCCTCGAGGAAATGCCGGTCCACGTCGCGCCCGCCAGCGAGGAACGCGTCGAACGTTTCGGGCCCGAGCGCGGCGAGGGCGCTGAAGCTCGCCGCCGACCAGATCGAGAAGCGCCCGCCGACCCAGTCCCACATCGGCAGCACCTCGGCGGCGCCGAAGGCGCGCGCCGCGGCTTCGTTGGCGCTCACCGCAACGATGCGGCCGCGCCCGCCGAGCCACGCCTTCGCGGCGCGTGCGTTGGCCAGCGTCTCGGCGGTGGTGAAGGTCTTCGACACGGCGACCACGCAGGTCGAGGACGGCTCGGCGCCCTCCAGCGCGCGCTGCAGGTCGCGCGGGTCGATGTTGGCGGCAAAGCGCACCTCGATCCTCGCCTGCTCGTGCAGCGCGTCCATCAGCAGCCGCGCGCCGAGGTCGGAGCCGCCGGTGCCCAGGTGCACGATGCGCTTCACGCCGCCGAGCCCGGCGGCGAGCGCGCGCATCTGCGCGAGCGCCGCGCGCACTTCCGGCGGCGCCGCGTCGCCCGCGCGCAGCACGCTGTGGCGCACCGCGCGCCCCTCCGTGACGTTGATCGGCTCGCCCGCGAACAGCGCGCGCCGCCACGCCTCGAGCCCGCGCTCGCCGGCGAGCTGCGCGAGCAGGCGCAGCGTCAGCGCGCCGACGCGCTGGCGCGAGTAATCGAGCCGCAGCCCGGGCGCCTGCGCGCAAAAGTGCGCGCCGCGCTGCGCGTCGTGGCGAAACAGCTCCGAGAGGTGCGTCTCGCGCCAGCCCTCGGCGTGCGCGGCGAGCTTCGCCCAGGCGGGGCAGTCGGTCGGCGGCGTGGTGTTCACGGGGTATCCAGTCGGTAGAGTCGGTAGCGCTCGCTCTTGTCGCCGGGCCGGCCGACATCGGCGAGCTTGGACCAGCGCGCGTCGGGTCCGTCGCGCTCGTGGCGCGGCGAGCCCTGCACCAGAAGCAGCCGGCAGCCCTCGGCGCCGGCGCGGCTCGCGGGCTCGGTGCGCAGCGCCGCATGGTAGCTGAGCGCGGCGCGCTGCGCGGCGCCGAGGTTCTGGCCGGCGATGCAGCCGGCATCCGCCGGCACGCGCGAGCGCAGCTGCAGCGCCACCGCGCCGTAGCTCTTCTGGTAGTCGGCCCAGGGCATCCACAGCGCGGCGAAGGTGCCCCAGAGCAGGATCACGCCGGCCGCCCAGCGCGTCACGCCGCGCATCGGCGACGGCGCGGTGAAGAAGGCGATGTAGAGCCAGCCGAGCATGAGCGCGATCGCGAGCAGGAACGGCGCCGCGGCGAACTGCAGCTCGAACCCGGGCGCGGTCTTGGCGAAGTTGTGCGCAATCTTCGGCGGCACGCCGAGCGTCATGGCGACGTAGCCCAGCCACACCAGGCCGGCGAAGAACGTGAAGCACATCACCGCGAACCAGTCGAGCGCGGCCGCCGCGCCGCGGCGCAGTCGCGCCACGCCCTCGGCGCCGAGCAGCGCAAGCGGCACGATGAGCGCGATCACGCTCACGTCCTGCGCCGGGCCGGCGGCGATCAGCGCGGCAAACGTCAGCACGAAGGCGGCCGCCGGCACGAACAGCTGCGGCTCGCGCCATTCGCGGCGCCGCGCCCACAGCGCCCACGCGGCGAGCGGCCACGCCGGCCAGGCGAACCAGCTGCCGGTGACCAGGAAGTAGCGCAGGTTCTCGAGCGGCGCGCCGCGCACCTGCACGGCGAGCGACCACCAGGCATCGAGCAGACCCGGCGCGCGCGCGGCGAGCGCCCACGGCCAGCTTGCGGCGAGCACGCCGCCGACCAGCCCGGCGGCGGCGAGAAACGGCAGCGCGCGCCACCGGCGCCAGGCGGGGCAGACGGCGTGCGCCGCGATCACGGCGAGCGCGAGCGCCGCGGGCACCACCGGGCCGAGCGCGAGGAAAGCGCAGCCGAGCGCCGCGCCGAACGCGGCGCCCCAGAGCAGCGGCCGCTCGTGCGCGCGCGGCAGCACGGCGTAGGCGGCGCAGGCGGCGGCGAGCGCGGCGAGCTCCGGCACCGCCTCATGCGCGTGCACCATGAAGCCGATCGAGCCCACCAGCAGCAGCGGCGCGGCCGCGCCCGCGGTGCGGTAGAGCAGCCACAGCGCGGCGAACACGAGCACGCCGCTCGCCAGCCGCGCCGCGCTATGAAACGGCAGCGCCCAGCCGGCGAGCTTGCCGAAGGCGAGCGCGAGCCAGTGGTACAGCGGCGGATCTTCGAGCCAGGGCTCGCCCGCGACGCGCGGCACCACCCAGTCCCCCGAGAGGTGCATCTGGTGCGCGATCTCGATGCCGAGGGCGTCGTAGGTCTTCCACGGGTCGTGGCCGGCGAGCCCGGGCAGCACGAACACGAGCGCCATGAGCGCCAGCACCGCGGGCGCGGGCGGCAGCGCGAGGCGGGGAATCATGGTGCGATTCTAGGCCCGGAAAACAAAAAGGCAGCCGCGGCTGCCTTGCTCTGGATCCGGGCGACGCCTCAGGCGGACTTCTTCGCCTTGGTGTAGCGGCGCTTGAATTTCTCCACGCGTCCGGCGGTGTCGACGATCTTCTGCTTGCCGGTGTAGTAGGAGTGCGATTCCGAGGACACCTCGACCTTGACCACCGGGTACTCGTGGCCGTCCGACCACTTCATGGTCTCGCGGCCCTTGGTGTCGATCGCCGAACGCGACAGAAAGCTGTGGTTCGAGCTGGTGTCGAGGAAGATCACCGGCTGGTAATCGGGATGGCCTGTGGTTTTCATGGCGGGCGCAGGAAGGTAGCGGCGGAAAAGCCGCGAACTATACAGAAATCAGGAACTTGGGTCAACGCCGGCGGCGCTAGAGGCGCCCCTGGCGCTTGAGCTCCAGGTAATGGTTGACGAGCGAGATGGCCAGGCGCTCGGGCTCGACGTCGAGGCAGGTGGCGCCGGCGGCGCCGATGCGCCCGAAGGCGCGCTCGCGCTGCGCGAGGTACTCGGCGGCGGCCGCGTGCGTCACCGCGCGGTCGAAGCTGTCGACGCGCGCGGCGAGCGCGCGCCCGAGGATCGCCTCGCGCAGCGACGCCAGCACCACGAGGTGGCGCTTGCGGAGCAGCCGCAGCGCGGGCGTGAGCGTGTCGTCGTCCTCGTCGCGCAGGTTGGTGAGCACCACCACCAGCGCGCGGCGGCGCATGCGCGCCATCACCTCGCGCGCGGCGAGCAGGTAATCGGGCATGGCGAGCGAGGGCTCGAGGTCGAACACGCGCTCGAGGATCGTGTTCACCGTGGCCACGGACTTGCGCGGCGCGAGGTAGCGCTGCGCGCCCGCCGCGCCCATGGTGAGCACGCCGACCGCGTCGCCCTGGCGCAGCGCCACGTGCGCGAGCAGCAGCGCCGCGTTCAGCGCGTGGTCGAAATGCGACAGCGCGTCGTCCTTGGCGCTCATGCGCCGGCCGCAGTCGATGACCAGCAGCACGCGCTGGTCGCGCTCGTCCTCGTACTCGCGCGCGATGAGGCGCGCGGTGCGCGCGGTGGCCTTCCAGTCGATGGCGCGCTGGCTGTCGCCCTGGCGGTATTCGCGCAGCTGGTGGAACTCCATGCCCTCGCCGCGCCGGCGCACCTGCAGCACGCCGATCTGCGACAGACGGTTGTCGGTGGCGAGCAGCGTGTAGCGCGTGAGGGCGCGGAAGTTCGGGAACACGCGCGCCGCGGCGCTCGCGCCCGCGCGGCGTGCGACCTGCCACAGGCCGAGGGGCGAGGCGAGGCGCAGCTCGGTGGCGCCGAACTCCACCGTGCCGCGCGCCAGCGCGCGCGCCTGGTAGCGCGTCTCGCGCCATTCGCCCGGCGCCAGCGCGAGCGCGCTCGGCAGCCCCTCGCACTCGAAGCTCGCCGGGTGCAGGTCGTTCAGCTCCACGCGCAGCGTGCGCGCCGAGGCGTTGGCGGCGCGCAGCGCGATCTCGAAGCGCACGCCGAGCGCGAGCGAGTGCGGCACGCGGCGCTCCACGCCGGGGGCGGGCAGGCGCAGGGCGGCGAGCGCGTCGAACACGGCGACGAGCCCCGCCGCGGCGGCGAGGACCGCCCAGGCGGTGCCGAGCGCGGGCAGCGCCGCGGCGAGCACCGCGGCCGCGAGCAGCCCCGCCGTGGCCCACAGCAGCCGCGGCGCCGGCACGAGCGCAAGCGGCCGCGCGGCGCTCACTGCCGGGGCGCCTGCGTCTTGTCCAGGATGTCCTTCAGCACCGCGTCGGCGTCGCGGCCCTCGAGCTCGATCTCGGGCGCGCGCAGTACCCGGTGCCGGAGCGCCGGCAGCGCCATGCGCTTCACGTCGTCCGGGGTGACGAAGTCGCGCCCGGAGAGCGCGGCGACGGCGCGCGCGACGCGCACCAGCGCGATGCCGCCGCGCGGGCCCGCGCCCGCCGACACGCCGGCCCACTGCCGCGTGGCGCGCGCCAGGCGCAGCGCGTAGCCGAGCACCTGGTCGTCGACCCGGATCGAGGCCACCACGCTCTGCAGCTGCACCACGGTGGCGGGCTTCACCAGCGCCTGCACCTGGCTGACGTCCAGCCGGTCGCCGACCATGCCGGCGGTCACCTTGCGCACCAGCGCCGCTTCCTCCGCGTCCGAGGGGTAGTCGATCTTCACCTTGAGCAGGAAGCGGTCGAGCTGCGCCTCGGGCAGCGCGTAGGTGCCTTCCTGCTCGATCGGGTTCTGCGTCGCGAGCACCATGAACGGCGGCTCGAGCGGCAGCGCCTCGCCCTCGAGCGTCACCTGGCCCTCCTGCATCACTTCGAGGAGCGCCGCCTGCGTCTTCGCCGGCGCGCGGTTGATCTCGTCGGCGAGCAGCAGGTTGCAGAACACCGGCCCGCGGCGCGCGGTGAACGCCTGGCTCTTGGGGTCGTAGAGCGTGTGCCCGGTGACATCCGCCGGCATCAGGTCGGGCGTGAACTGGATGCGCCCGAATCTTCCGGAGATGGTCTGCGCCAGCGCGCGCACCAGGAGCGTCTTGCCCAGCCCCGGCACGCCCTCGACCAGCACGTGCCCGCCGGCGAGCAGCGCGCACAGCACCTGCTCGATGACGGCGTCCTGGCCGACGACGGCCTTGGCGACTTCGGCACGCAGGGCGGCGATGATCTTGGCCGCCTGCGCGAAATGCCCGGCCTCGGGCGGGAGCTGCGAGTTCATCCGGTTCCCCTTTCCAGAGCAAGGTGCACGCGCTGCGCGCAGTGTACGAGACGCATGAATTCGTCGCCGCGCGGCGCCGCGGCGGGCGCGGCGAGCAGCAGCGCCGCGTCCTCGGGCGACAGGCCGGCGAGCGCGGCGAGGCGCGCCGCCTGCGCGGCGCGTGGCGCCGCGGCGAAGTCGGGATAGGCACGCGTCACGCGGCGCAGCGCGGCGTCGCGCGCGGCCGCCGCGAGGCGCGCACGCAGGCCGCGCGCCCACAGGAAGCGCCCGCCGGCGCGCAGGTGATCGAGCAGGCGCCGGCGCGCCGGCGGCGCATCGGGCAGCACCGTGCCGTAGCGCGGCGCGATGCGCCACAGCCACAGCGCGAGCAGCGCGCCGCCCGCGAGCAGCACGCCGAGCGCGTTCTGGACAAGGAAGTCCCACAGCGACAGGCGCCGCGGGTGGTGGAAGACGAGGAACTCGCCCGCCGGGCGCAGCGTGAGCAGGTGCCACAGCAGCTCGGCGTGGTCGTCCTGGCCGATCAGGCGGTTGCGCGCGAAGTTGAGGTCGACCGCCGCGCTCACCAGGCCCGCGCCGTGCTTCAGGGTCACGAGGCGCGCGTCCTCCGGCGTGCCGACGATGAACAGCGGCGTGCGCCCCGACGCCTGCAGCCGGCTCGCCGAGAAGCCCGAGGCGACGAGACGGCGCCCGTCGGGCGCGATCCCGGCGGCCACGCTGCGCCGCTCGGTGCGCGTGTCGCTGTGCTCGATGCGCAGCTGCGCGAGCAGGGGGTCGGCGACGCCCGCGCGCTCGGCCTCGACGATGAGGTGGTTGCCCGCTGCCGCCCAGGTGATGAGCTGCGCGGCGCGGCGCGCCTCGATCGACTGGCGGCCGCGCGGCATCAGCAGCACGCCGTTGCGCGGCAGCTGGTCGAGCTCGGGCAGCGCGCGCAGCTCGCGCGCGCCGAGCCCCATGCGCTCGGCGAAGCGCTCGGCGGCGAGGAACGGGCGCAGGCGCGCCTCGCCCGAGAGGCCGACGCGCTGCTTCACGGTCACGCGCTCGAAGCCCGACAGGTACCACGCGAGGCCAACGAGCAGCAGC